>JBFXIU010000115.1:0-10990 GCA_050175615.1 Porticoccaceae bacterium
CGAACTGGAATATCTGAAGTTGCAAATTCGTAAGTCTTACGAGCTGCGGCTTGTCAACGAAACTTGCTACGGCATATGGGCAACGCGGATTGCAGAAGTCGGGCGTATGCTTGGCGCATGGATAAAGCAGGTTGAAGCAGCAATAGAAAAAGCAACTCCGCGCCACCAGGGGCGCTTGTTGTAAACTTTGGGATGCAGGGTCAACCTCGGCGGTAACTGGACGGATGCGGCTCGTGCTGGCCTTTTCTGCCAGAATCTGAACAACCCCGCGAGCAATGCTGCGGCCTGGCTCGGTTGCCGCCTCGCAATACGCACTTGGGATGAGGGCCTAACCTCGGCGGTAACTATGGTGAAGCGGCTCGTGCTGGCCTTTTCTGCCAGAATTGGATACAGCCTGCGTCCTTCGCGAATACCAACATCGGTTGCCGCCTCGCAAAACGTACTTGGGATGTGGGCCTTCCTCGGCGGTACATGGGATAATGCGGCTCGTGCTGGCCTTTTCTGCCAGAACCTCGCTAATCCCGCGTCCAATGCTAACACTAGCATCGGTTGCCGCCTCGCAATACGTGCTTGGGGTGAAGGCCTGACCTCGGCGGTGATTGGAGCCAAGCGGCTCGTGCTGGCCTTTTCTGCCAGAACATGAATAACGCTGCGTCCAATGCGGCTGCAAACATCGGTTGCCGCCTCGCAATCCGCCGCACCTGAATGCGTACCTTCACGGAGGTGCGCCCCGTTGTGCGATTTGGGGCCTGCATTCCACCTCGGCCAACAGCGCCGGGGAAACCACAAAAAGCCCGGTGGGGCCAGTACCGCAAGGGAACGTGCCACCGGGCCATGCTGGGTTAACGCATGGCAAAGCGGGCTTCAAATCTCTGGCCGACCATTACCTCTTTTGAAAACCTTGTTGCCGCCTGGAATGATGTGCGGCGCGGTAAAAGGTTTTCCCCTGTCATCCTCGGATACTGGCGCAACCTTGAGGAAAATCTTCTCGGTCTGCAGCAGGCGCTGGTCGATCACGGTTGGGGCCCGAAGCCCTTACGACTGTTTTCAGTCACTGAACCCAAGCCCCGCGTAATACAGGCTCCGGCTTGTGAAGACCGTATTGTGCATCACGCGCTGATGCGCGTGGTCAAACCTTACTTCGAGCGCCGTTTTCGGGCTGAAACGTGCGCTTGTCGCAAAGGCTTGGGCATTCATGCGGCCAGCCGCATGACTACAGCGCATCTACGGGCGGCGGCGGCGCGCTGGGGGCATCCGTATATCCTCAAGTGTGATGTCTCCGCCTTTTTTCTGTCCATCGACCACGAGATATTGATGCAGCGCGTCAGCCGTCTTTTTAAAGACCCTGATGTTCTGTGGCTTTTTGAAACCCTTATTCGCAAATGCCACGGATATGACGGCGTGGGCCTGCCCCTGGGCTCATTGACGTCGCAGTGGCTTGCCAACCTGTATCTTGACCCCCTTGACCATTATCTGACTGATGAAATGGGTTCACCGTACTACGTGCGGTATATGGATGACTTTCTTTTGATCGGGCCGAACAAAGAATGGTGCTCTGTCGCCTTGGATCATGTGCGCACCTTTCTTGCCTGCCAACGCTTGGCCCTGAACCCCAAAACATCAATTTTTCCCGCAAGCCACGGCGTAGACTTTGTGGGGTATCGGCATTTTGTTAATTTTACGCTGCCTCGCAAGCGCACGGTCAAGCGCGCAAAAAAACAACTAAAAGCCCTGTGTCGCATGTATGCACAAGGACGCGCAGACCTTGAGTACATTCGTCCCAGGGTGGCAGCCTTCACGGGGTATATGCGCCACTGTGACGCCCATCGTACAGTCGATGCAATTCTTCAGGACTTCATTCTTTCACGCCCTCCATCAAAATAGTCAGTTAAAACTATTAGCCCCGCTTCGGCGGGGTTTTTTATTGTGCTGAAATAATTGCTTTTTTTGTGTACATTTGCCGCCCCTATGGTATGAATAAGTTATGTAATTTCAATAAGTTATTCAAAAGGAGCAAAAATGTACAATTCGTCATTCTATCCCACCCCGGAAAAAGTAGCCCATGCCATGCTGGCAGGCTTCACCCACGAAGACCTTGCTCAACGGTCTGTACTTGAGCCAAGCGCGGGTAGAGGCGACCTTGCGGAAGCCGTGGCCCTCGCTATGAACGGGCCGTACCATGCTCTCAGTGAATTTCGTAAAAGAATAAACTGTGTTGAGATTGAACCGGAATTACAAGCTTCTTTGCGCGGCAAGGGGTTCCCAATGGTTGGCACGGATTTCCTCTCTTTCTGGCCGGATGAACGGTATAACATGATTGTCATGAACCCGCCTTTTGCAGACGGGGATAAGCACCTTCTTCACGCGTGGGAAATTCTTGATCACGGCGATATACTTTGCCTGCTCAACGAGCAGACAGTGCAAAACCCCTCGACCGAAAACCGGAGGTTGCTCGCGTCCATTATTGAAGAACACGGCTCCACCAAGCCTCTTGGAAGCTGCTTTGTAGATGCGGAACGCAAAACCAAAGTACGAGTCTCTCTGATACATCTGAAAAAAGAGAAAGAGGAACCAGCATTTGACTTCATGCAGGCCGGCCCGGAAGAAGATCCTTATGCAGCCTTCAAGGATGGAAACTCTTTTGAATCTGAGCTTGCCACCCGCAACATTGTGGGCAATCTGGTTGCCAATTATGACCGCTGCCGGGAGCTGTTTCTTGATATCGCGCACATGACGCAAGAGTTAGGGCACTATATCAAGGCGTTTCCGCGTTTTGGCAGCGAAGCCTTTGCTGATTCTGTAAAACCGCTCATTGAAGGTAAGCCTACCCGTCAGGTTCAGGAGTATGCCTTCAACACTTTCGTTCGCAAACTGAAGGTTGTCGCATGGGCGCAGGTGTTCCAGTTCACAAAAATGGATAACTTGGTGTCTCAGGGGGTACGCGATGAGATGCGGGTGCTGCTGCAGAATAATGAACGCATGGCCTTTTCAGAGGCAAATATCGTTTCTCTGCTGGAAACTCTGTTCCTCAACCGTGGAACAATCATGAAACAATGCGTGGTAGAGGCCTTCGACAAGATGACGCGCTATTACAAGGAAAATCGTGTGCATGTGGAAGGTTGGAAAACCAATGACGCCTGGAAGGTAAATCGGCGTGTGGTTCTTCCCAGAATTATCGATACCTCATGGTATGCAGCAGTGCACTATGATAAAAAACCGATACTTGATGATATTGACCGGGGCATGGCGTTTCTTGAAGGCAAAAAACTGTCCGATGTTCCAGTAACGATGGTACAGGCACTTGAAGCCTTGTTCAAAGATAACGGAGCCGGGTTCTCTGGCGTGCTGTTCGAGTCAACGTACTTTGAAATGCGTGCCTATCTCAAAGGCACACTGCACCTCAAATTCCGCGACAAGGCCCTGTGGGAACGGTTCAACCTCACGGCAGCCGATGGTAAGAACTGGCTCCCTGATGATGTAAAAGCCCGCGAAAAAGCGGACAAGGCCCGAAATAGACACGCTGACAAATTTGGTCTGCCTCTCACCGTATAGCTGCCGTAAGGGAGGAATTATGCATCCGACTACGCTGACCCTGCATATCCACCGCAATATGGCGGAGGATGGCGCGACACTCATCGATCTCGGCGGCTGCCTCGTGCGGCTGTATGAAGATAAATGGACAGCCCTTGACCGTCACGGCAGGTTCATTTTTACGGATAAAGAGGTGGCACAACTTACCCGCATGCTGGCAGACGTATCGGCCAGCGCCGCATTACTGCGAAAGAAAGGAAGGTGCTGAGGGGGCGCAATATCTGATGGCATAGCATATACCAACGAAAGGCCTCTGACTGTGGGGCCTTTCGTTATCGGCAATCCAGAGCTTCGCAGTAAGTGTAACCGTAGACTGTGGTTCCTGGAACCCGAAATTTGCATACAGTAAAGCCCCCGTCACGGTGTACCACCACTCCCTTCTTGAAAAAGAAAAGACGTCCTTGCCTGGCCATCTGGTCAGCGGCGGCATTGTCTTTCGCATTGGCAATGCTTGTGAAAACATCAAGGTCGGCCTCGGTCAGTGTAAAAGGCCATCCACTTTTTGCTGTGCATTCCAAGGCATTGGCTTGGATGGAAAGGCACAGAATCATTACCATTGCGCACAAAATGGCCCACAGTCTTTTCATTTTCCCTCCCCTTTAAATGCTATTGCATGGGGCCTGTTACCCGTCTCCAGGGGCAATGCCCGGCATGCGGGCAGCTATTCTCCGAGGGGTTTCTTCCCCATGCTTCATTCCCAATTGTTCGCGTAACTCATGGGCGTTGTGCTCCGCAGCAACGAGCTGGGCGCGCAGGCGTTCCAATTCTGCATTCAGCGGGCTTGGCATGAGCATCGGTGCAGAGGCGCTATGCTCGTGTTGTCCGAACTGTATCCAGCCGGGATTGGGGCCATAATGCAGCCAAAAATGGTGTAACCATGCGTCAGGAATGGGAGCCGGGGGTTCAGGTATGTCGCTTTCATGCGCGCCCTGGTCTCGCCATTCGGCTAACGCCTGCCGTGCTGCAAGATACCGTGACAGCCAAGGACGGATTTCGGAATAATCTACACCGAAAATCAGTTGCAGTTGTAGAGCGTCATGCGTGTTGATGCCTGTCAGCGCTGCAATGCGCCCAAGAGCGTCATCGGGGGAAGCTGCCATTGCGGGTGTTTTTAGGGGGTGGTCAGCATCTATATCCGTTTTAAGCATCGGTTCTTCGCCAAAATATAGCCATTCCCGTCGAACCTGCGGGAAAAGTTCAAGAATTTTGGGGAGCAAAGGCCAGAGATTATTTTGACGTGTTTCATTCAAGTAACCATTAAATGTGGGCTGAGAAAGGTCGAGTTTTTGGGCCAGCTTTGTCTGAGACTTAGCCACTTCGGTACTAAGTTGTCTAACGCGCTGGAATAGTTCCATAATAAAGAATCCTTATGATTCCTATAGCGATTCTACTTGACCACTATAAAGAATCTCGATATATATTTATCAACAACGACAGGTAATCAATTCAATAACCCAATTCCCAAATCTAATAGCAGGGAAGAAAAACCATGACAACCGACATACATAGCCGCTTTTTGAAGCTGCGCCAATGGATGGTCGAGCACAACGTCACATATAGGTTTCTTGCTCATCAATTGGGGGTGACTGAGGCGGCTGTGCAAAAAATGCTCAGAAAAAATACCATGCCTACAAAGCACCACCTTGTGTGTATCAATTTGGGTTTCCCGAAAGAATCACTTCCCAAAGGGGAAGATCGGAAACCCGGCCCCCGCCCTAAAATACCCAATCTTCCTGTGCTGTGCCAGCAGGAACGGAGAGCCATAGGCGCATAGGTGTTATCTTATGTATCGCTTTTTTGCGTCCTGTACCACGCTAATTTAATGGGATTTTTAGCATGTCTAACCGAACCTCAAAAAGCAAGCCATCATCCAATACGTTGTCTTTGCTTGCCATCATCAAGACAGAACAGGAGCGGCAAGGCTCTGTGCCCGTTTTTGGCGTTCAGGCAAGCTGGTTGTGCTTTGGTTCCGGCCTCGCTGCCCGTCTGCTCAAGGATTGGGAAAGCGGCAAGCATTCTCTGGACGTTCTGCAAATTTCTGACGTGGCTTACCTGTACCGCCTGTATAGCGCGAACGCGCCGGGTGCTCCTGCTGCCCTCATATGCCCGGCCTTGGGCATTGATACTACGGGAGATTTTTTAACGCTGTTGTCCCTTTTGAACGAGAGAGCGCAAGCGGATGCCGAATTACGTACGGGTAAAAAATACTCAAAAGGTAATCCCCGGCTGCAGGGCGTCAGCGATGTAGTGCAAACCACCGCTTGGCAGGGGGAAACGCGCCCCTTGCTTACCACAGGAGAGAAGTCGTGAAGGGTTCCACACTGGTAGAGATCTGTCGGGGCATGACAAAAAATGCCCCCAACGGCTTAAAAGCCGAAATTTTGGCAGGCATTATAGGCAAAGAGTATCCCGCCCTCATGAGCGAGCTGTCACAGCAACCTGGGCATAAGCTCGGTGCAGAAGTAATGCTGCGGCTCATGAAAGCCAGTGATGGGCGCGCTCCCATACACTTCATGGCTCAAGAGCTTGGTGGTGTTTTTGTCGAGTTGTCTACTTGCGCCATTCCTGTACATGGCCTGACGCGCGGCCTGGTCGAATGCGTGAAAGAATTTGGTGAATTTATGACTCAGGTGGCGCGAGCCCTTGAAGACGGTTCTGTGACGCAGGAAGAGCTGCACCGCATAGGCCGTGATGGGCAAGAGGCGCTAACGGCAATTCTCAAGGTTATGGAGTTGGCCCGGATGGCACAACGCGACTAGCCAAAAAAGAGCCCCCGGCTGCGCCAACAGCCAGGGGTCAAACTCCCGAAGGAGCAATAGCATGCCGAGAATCTATTTCAACCCTCAGTCCAATGTCAAGCCCGGTTCAGGGGCGCAGCGTCTCAACACCTATTACGTCACCGTCGGCGGGCAGCGTCATGACGTTTCAACGACGCACCGGGGTATCCTCGCAATTTTGCCGCTTCTTATGCCCCGCCACAAACGGCAACATTGCGAGGCGCAAAATGGGTAAGCACTTTTTGCGCGCTGAACGCATGCTCCCTAATTTGTTCACCCCCGCAGACCGTCGCCTGATGGAAGAAGTTCGGGCCAGAGATGAACACCCCTATGCCCGCATTCGCCACTGGCAGGCTCGCCGCCTGCTGACCATCATAGACAAGCTGGCCGCCGAGCGCCGCACAGGTGTCGCGTCATGAGCCTGCCTCTCTATCTTGTTCTTGCCTTCGCGCTCTTGGCCTTGGCTGTGTACGAACAGGTTCTCCCGTGGCTGCGCCTGAGGCGTATGGCCCGCAAATTTGCCCAAGAACAGAAGGAGCAGCAGTCATGACGGCATACCCATATAATTGCGGCGATCTCCACTGTGGAAACAAGTGCGGCCTCTCAGGTCCACGCAAGAGGAATCTTTGCGCCCTCTGCGATTCATACGCCATGACGGCTCTGGCAGGCTGGGTGCGACGGCAGGCTCATTCTGATGAACCTGACACCCCTTGGAGCATTGCCTATGCGTCTGTTGATGCCCTGGGCGCGCTGGCAGAGAACGACCACGCCACCTATCTTTTTTTTCGTGCTCTGCATCATGTCACCTGCGCTCAGTATAACCGCACTTTTGGAGCCGTGGTCAAGCACATGCGCGGTCTGCTTGAAATTGTTCCAGGCATGAATCGGCAGACAATCTTCCTCGGCAAAGAATGGGAGGCACATCGCAAGTGCCGTCTTTGGTGCGGGCGCAAACAGCCTTCGGACTGCGCTAACTCGTGCGCCATCGCGCGGGAATACTTGTTGGATGTCTATCGGCTCGGCTCTCAGGCAGGCTTGGATCACGCGCAAAAAATAATTGACACATTTGGAGGTATGTCGGGGTTGTCCCGCTGCAGTGCGTTCAATGTTGTTGACGATATTTTCGGCCTCAATCCATCGGCATGCGCGGCTCTTGGTCAGTACACACGCAAAGTTGTGGATGGGATGGAAATATCACTCATGGCGCGAGTGGAAAAAATGCTGCAGGACCGAGCATCGTGGGGGCACTCCGTAGCTAGCCCGGTTGGCCTTACCCCGGGTAATCAGGAGAGACTCCAATGACTGCCAACGACCTTTTCAAGGTTTTTACCGTATCGTCCTATCGCAATTTGCATGCCGTGAAGTTGTTCCATCTCGAATTGCGTCTGATGCCCGGCGTGACCGTGATTGACTGGACTCAGTTCGCCCCAAGACTTTCCATGCCGCTAGATGATCGGCGCAGGAAAATGGACGTAGGGGAAACCTGCCTCATCTCAGAATTTTGTGAAAAGGCCTGCGCCACTGCTGACCTCGTTGTCTATTACGGAGAATCCGGCAAGGACTCCGCGGTACTGGTGGGCATGGCCAAAGCCATTGGCATACCTATCCTGGGGCTTCCCGGCCCTCTTGAAAAAGAAGGGCTGATACTGCGTCATGCTGTGTCACTGTGGGTTGAAAGTCCTTTGCAAGCCCTGCGACGCATAAAAACTGTGGCTCGTTGCCATCTGCACGACGATAGAGAACTCCCCTGCACGAAATGTCGTTCAGAACGGATCTGCGCCTTGGCTGGAACTAAAATTTCATAGGCACCCTCCACGGGGGCCGCGTATCCGTCAACCACACGCGGGGAGTTTATATGACGACAGCAACCAAAATCGAATGGGTGCCCCATGTATGGAATCCCATTACCGGCTGCCCTGGCCCCAAGATTTCTGAGGGCTGCGCACATTGCTACGCCGAGCGTATGGCTGTGACTCGCCTGCGCGGGCGCATGGGCTATGATTCCGCAGACCCTTTCAAAATAACATACCACTACGACAGGTACGAACAGTTTTTGAAAAAGCGCAAGCACACAAGGGTTTTCGTGAATAGCATGGGTGACTTGTTTCACCCTGACGTTGACCAGCATGAGCTTGATTGCGTCTTTGCTGCCATGTTGTGCAGCGAAATAACCACTGGGCCCAGCCATGAATTTCTTATTCTGACCAAGCGTCCCGATGTCATGGCGGCGTATTTTGCCCCCGGCCCTGACACGCTTTTGCGGCGTTGGGGAAAGGCTGGGGATGGATGGCTTCATGTGGGACAAGGGGATGAATATTTTTCCGAGTACGCCGAGGGCCAAACCATACCGCAGGAAATGACAAGCCCGCGCGACAACCTGCGGCAAAATTATCTGTGGCCGCTGCCCAATGTCTGGCTTGGCGTCACGGTATGCAACCAGGAAGAGGCAGATGCCAAAATTCCTGTGTTGATGAAGATTCCGGCGGTTAAGCGTTTTGTCAGCATTGAGCCGATGCTTGGGCCGATAGATCTGACTGGCTGGGGCGACATTCGGCAAGGCGAAAATCAGTACCCTGAGCGTTGGGCCGATTTCACATGGCCGGAATGGGTTCCGGCTAAAGTCCGGCTGGAAATTGAGTCATTTTGGTCTTGGGAGGCTTACAAGCGTACACCGCGTGAATGGGCCGCTAACGCGGTTCAGAACGAGGGCGGTATAGAGCTTGGCAGCTTGGTAGGAGTGGACAACACCACTTACCTTGGCGGCAAGGAAGTGCGACCTGTCAACGATTACCGCGCATACCGGACTGGGCGCTTCGTCCACGCTTGGAACAATATGTGTCGTGTCGTCTATGACGATGGCACATTCGATTACGCCTCGTACAACGGTCGTTTTTTTCTGTCCAAATACCCCACTCGTGGATCAGCCCAATACAAGCCCCTTATCAACTGGGTTATTTGCGGTGGCGAAACTGGCCCCGGCGCACGGCCCATGCACCCCGATTGTGTTCGCAGCCTGCGCGACCAGTGCAGCGCAAAACAGACACCGTTCTTCTTCAAAAGTTGGGGCGAATGGGGATTTGCAGGCGCCGATGCAACACATGCGCTCACAAGCCTCGGTGATCTCCGCAGTATAAGACGTGGCGAGGATGCCCGTGGCGATTGGCCTTGCTCCCGCGTTGGCAAAAAACGCGCGGGCCGTCTGCTGGATGGACGCGAGTGGAATGAGGTGCCGTCATGAGTGACACGACGACCACGATCACACCCGAAGAACGCCGCATGTTCAGGGAAGATGCCAGCGCTATTCTGGCCCGCGACAAAAATTTTGATCGCAGAACTGCGGCAGAAGCAATTCTGCGCCTCCTTACCGCCCTTGAAGCCGCCGAGGCCGAACGCGATGCGGCCTTATCCCGCAAGGATGAAGCGGAAGCAAGCCTTGCACATGCGTACAATCAAATAAGCCAACAAAAAGTGACGCAGATGGCATTGAATGCGGCTAACCATGCGCTGGCGAACAAAGCGGAGCAAGCCGAGGACGAAACCGCGCGGCTGACAGCACAGCTTGCGGCGTTAACAGGGCAGCAAGAAGACTGCAAGCTGCACCCCTGCCCATATTCGCGCGAGGGGTTGAACTGCGGCGTGATCTCTCTTGCAAATAACCGCGCGCATGAAGGGATGGTCGAAAATATGCGGCTGAACAAGATGGTGGAGTGGCTGGCGGCGGAATTGTCAGACGGATGCTCTACTTCACGCTGTATTTACCACGGCGCAACCGAATCCTGCCCCCTTGAATGCGGAGAGCACTCCGCTGGGCATTGGAAAGAAGCCGCCCGCCGGGCCGTGGAATGAGGTGCCGTCATGAAGCTCATTCAACGCCATGCAACAATATCGCCGTGCGGCAAGTACCGTTATCTGCTTACTCGGGAGTGGACCGATCCTCTCTTGATGCCCACCAGGGCATGCAGCCTTGCTTTTATCATGCTGAATCCGAGTACCGCAGACGGTATGGTTGATGACCCAACTATCAGACGCTGTATGAACTTTGCCCGCCGTGAAGGCTATTACGGTATCGCCGTGGTAAATTTATTTGCCTATAGAGCTACGGACCCCAAAACTGTCTGCTTTGCCAAGGACCCCGTTGGGCCTAACAACGACGATTATATCAAGCGCTGCCTTTCCTACGGTGACGTCATAGCGGCGTGGGGCTCAGAGGTCTTTGCGCGTTCACGAGCAAGAGAGGTGCAAAAAATGCTCGCCGGGGTGGCTATCAAGTGTCTCGGTATGAATAAAGACGGCAGTCCCAAACATCCCTTGTATGTTCCGAAAAATACCCTTTTCACCCCTTGGAGCGGACAATGAAGACCGGAATTGAACGCATCGCCGCCGAACGGCTGCGCCAGATTGAGAAGGAAGGCTGGACGCCGGAACATGACGACGAACACGACCCGGAGGATTTAGAGATGGCAGCCGCTTGTTACGCAATGCCGCCGGAACACAGAGGTTCAAAGATCGTCCCCCACACTCACGACCTCTGTACCAGATATGATGACGGAAATTTCGTAGCTCCAAGAGGCGAATCAGATGTACCCGAGCTATGGCCTTGGGACGGTGAATGGTGGAAGCCC
>JBFXIU010000116.1:0-10974 GCA_050175615.1 Porticoccaceae bacterium
GCTCCAGACGCCTGGTCGCGCCCCGATATTCCCCTCCATGCCCGCGCCATGTACTAAATGGCTCGCGATGGCATTACCCCGGACGAACCCGGCGTGGTCGGCCCCATCAAACATATTGAAGCCCTCAACGCTCGCGGCTACAAAGTGGCTTTTGTCGGCGACGTTGTCGGCACCGGCTCCTCGCGCAAATCCGCCACCAATTCGGTGCTCTGGTTCTTCGGTGAAGATATGCCCGGCGTACCCAACAAGCGCACCGGCGGCATTTGTATCGGCAACAAGGTTGCACCAATTTTCTACAACACCATGGAAGATTCCGGCGCCCTGGTTTTCGAAGCCCCTGTAGACGATATTGAACAGGGTCAAGTCATCGACATTTTCCCCTACGAGGGCAAAATCACCGATCACGAAAGCGGCAAAGTGTTGTCGGAATTTGAACTCAAATCCCAGGTACTGCTGGACGAAGTTCGCGCCGGCGGCCGTATCAATCTGATCGTTGGTCGCGGCCTTACCAACCGCGCCCGCGAAGCCCTGGGGCTGGGGCACAGCGACCTGTTCCGCACCCCGGAACAGCCTGCGGATTCCAACAAGGGCTTCACCCTGGCGCAAAAAATGGTGGGTAAAGCCTGCGGCATGCCCGGCGTTCGCCCCGGCACCTACTGCGAACCCAAGATGACCACCGTCGGCTCCCAGGACACCACCGGGCCCATGACCCGCGACGAACTCAAAGACCTGGCCTGCCTGGGCTTCCAGGCGGATCTGGTGATGCAGTCCTTCTGCCACACCGCCGCCTACCCCAAACCCGTAGACGTGGACACCCAGCACACCCTGCCCGACTTTATTCGCAACCGCGGCGGCGTTTCCCTGCGCCCCGGCGACGGCATTATCCACAGCTGGCTCAACCGCATGTTGCTGCCCGACACCGTCGGCACTGGCGGCGATTCCCACACCCGTTTCCCCATGGGCATTTCCTTCCCTGCGGGTTCCGGCCTGGTGGCTTTTGCCGCCGCCACCGGGGTTATGCCTCTGGATATGCCCGAGTCTGTGCTGGTGCGCTTTAAGGGCAAAATGCAGCCCGGCATCACATTGCGGGATCTGGTACACGCCATTCCCTACTACGGCATCAAAGCCGGCCTGCTCACCGTCGAGAAGAAGGGCAAAAAGAACATTTTCTCCGGCCGTATTCTGGAAATTGAAGGTCTCGACAACCTCACCGTTGAACAGGCGTTTGAACTCTCCGATGCCTCCGCCGAACGTTCCGCTGCCGGCTGTACCATCAAGATGTCTGAAGACTCTGTAGCGGAATACCTGCGCTCCAATGTCACCATGCTGCGCTGGATGATTTCTGAAGGTTATGGCGATGCCCGCACCCTTGAGCGCCGTGTGCGCAAGATGGAGGAATGGCTGGCCAAGCCAACCCTGATGAGTGCCGATGCCGATGCCGAGTACGCCGCGGTTATCGAAATTGATCTCAACGAGGTCAAAGAGCCCATCGTCTGCGCCCCCAACGATCCAGACGACGCCCGCCTGCTCTCCGATGTCGCTGGCGACAAGGTGGATGAAGTCTTTATCGGTTCCTGCATGACCAATATCGGCCATTTCCGCGCCGCCGGCAAAATGCTCGCCAAAGCGCCGGCGCTGAGCACCCGCTTCTGGATCTGCCCGCCCACTCGCATGGACGAGCACACCCTGATGGAAGAGGGTTACTACAGCATCTACGGCAAAGCCGGCGCCCGCACCGAAATGCCCGGCTGCTCCCTATGCATGGGCAACCAGGCGCGCGTAGCGCCTAAGTCCACGGTATTGTCCACATCCACCCGCAACTTTCCCAACCGTCTCGGCGACGGCGCCAATGTCTATCTGACATCCGCTGAACTGGCGACTGTTGGCGGCATTCTGGGTCGGCTGCCGACACCGGCGGAATATATGGAATACGCCAGTCAACTCGATTCCATGTCAGCGGAAATTTACCGCTACATGAACTTCGACCAGATCGAGTCCTTTCAGAAAGCGGCAGCAGACGGCAAGCGCATTGCCGCCGAACTGATTGTGGAAGTGGCTTGAGTATTTACTCGTAACAATGCGTAAATAAGAAAACCCCGCTGCAGCGGGGTTTTCTTATTTCAGGATAAATTAAAATTCTCGATGCAACGGAATTCGACTATGAGCTTTGCCGCACTGGGTCTGTCCCCGGCCATTGTCAATGTTGTCAATGAACTGGGCTATGGCTCGCCTACAGACATTCAGCGCAACGCCATTCCCGCAGTGTTGAATGGGCGGGATGTTCTGGCTGCGGCACAGACCGGCACCGGCAAAACCGCCAGCTTCGCACTGCCCATACTGGAAAAACTGTCTTCAGGCTACAGGGCAAGCGCCAACCAGATCAGGGCGCTGGTTTTGGTGCCCACTCGGGAGCTGGCCGTTCAGGTTTGTGAAAACTTCCGCCACTACGGCAAATCCCTGCCGCTGCGTTCAGCTTCGGCCTATGGCGGTGTCAAGATCAACCCGCAAATGATGGCCATGCGCAAAGGCGCCGATATCCTTGTCGCCACACCAGGTCGGCTGCTGGATCTTTACCATTCAAATGCCCTGCGTTTCCAGCAACTGGAGATTCTGGTGCTGGATGAAGCCGACCGCATGCTGGATCTGGGTTTTGCCGCCGAACTCGACAGCATTCTCGCCGCACTGCCCAAAAAACGCCAAACCCTGCTCTTCAGCGCAACCCTGTCTGAACCCGTGCGCCGACTGGCGCGAAAACTGATCGACAATCCCCTCGAAATTGCCATCAATCCGGTGGCGACAACGGCGACCACCGTAAAACACTGGCTGTGCCCGGTGGACAAAAAGAAAAAGCCCATGCTGCTGCGCAGTCTGATAAAAAGAAACCAATGGCGCCAAGTTCTTGTGTTTACCAAAACCCGACAGGGAGCCGACAAGCTCAGCCGTTATTTAATGGATCAGGGCATATCAACCGCGGTTATCCACGGCGACAAAAGCCAGGGCGCCCGTATGCAAGCGCTGGCTGACTTCAAGGCGGGCAATGCTCAGATCCTGGTGGCAACCGACGTCGCCGCCCGCGGCCTGGATATAGAACAGTTGCCCCAGGTGGTTAACTTTGATCTTCCCAGAGCACCACAGGATTATATTCATCGCATTGGCCGCACCGGCCGCGCCGGCATTGCTGGTGAAGCAGTATCACTGGTATGCGCCGATGAATTTGAACAACTGTGCGCCATCGAACAACAAATCAAGAAAATCATCACCAGGGAATATATCGACGGCTTTGAACCCAGTCAGGATCTTCCCGAGTCAAAGGCTGTCCGCAGCGAAACAAAAGCCAAGAAGCCCAAGAAACCTAAAATTCCCGGGCAGCAACGCGCACAAACTGGGGGAGAGAATAAGAACCAAGACAGCTTGCGGGAGCCTATTCGCGGCATTGGCGGCGGTATTCCCAAAAAATCCGCGCACAAAAAAGCCAAAAAATCGGGCAGCCAGGGCGGACAACAAAAACTTGCGCCCAAAAAATCCCCCAACCAGGGCAGACCCCAGAAACCCGGCAAAAAAAGCCACCCCAGAACATCGAGCTCTTAATGAAAACTGTTGCCCTGTTTGCCGATGTTCAGAATATTTATTACACCACCAGACAGGCCTATGGCCGCCAATTTAACTATCGTAAGTTGTGGCAGAAAATAGCCCGCCAGGGCGACATTACCACCGCAATCGCCTACGCCATCGACCGCGGCGACGAAGGCCAGCGCAACTTTCAAAACGTCCTTCAAAATCTGGGCTTCACTATAAAGCTGAAACCCTTTATTCAGCGCGGCGATGGCTCGGCAAAGGGGGACTGGGATGTAGGCATAGCCATTGATGTGATGGAAATTGCCCAGACCGTGGACAGGGTGATTTTGGTTTCCGGCGACGGCGATTTTGATCAGCTGCTGGACAGGATTAAGCTAAGAAACAACCTCATCACAGAGGTCTACGGCGTACCCTCGCTGACGGCTCAGTCACTGATCAGCGCTGCCGATATTTTTAACCCCATAGAAGCGGATCTTCTACTTTGATGTCATCTGCGCGGGCAATGCCGTCAAGCTTGTCTTGGCAATAGAAAGCGTCAATCACCCAGCTGGCGAACGCGAAACGACCGCCCTTTCATCTTGCCCTGCCCCAGTATTCTCAGCGCCTGCTTGATTTCCCTGCGGCGAATGGCGACAAAAGACCAGTTATCGTAAATTTGAATTTTGCCAACATCGTTGCCACTCATGCCGTCGTCACCCCCGGTGAGGGCGCCAAGAATATCCCCCGGCCTGACTTTCTGCTTTTTGCCGCCGTCAATTTGCACAGTGGCCATGGGTGGCTTATAGGTGGGCTCACTGAGAAGGCTCAGCGCGGGCAAAGGCGCAGCTTCAATTTGACGCCCCAGGTACTCCTCCAACTTGCCGAGCTTATGGCGCTCTTTGTCGCTGAATAATGTACAGGCAATGCCTTTGCTGCCCGCCCGCCCGGTGCGACCAATGCGGTGGGTATGCACCTCCAGATCACGGGGAATATGGAGGTTGATCACCGCGTCCAGCGCATCTATATCCAAACCCCGGGCGGCCACATCCGTCGCCACCAGCACGGAAACACTTTTATTGGCGAAACGCACCAGGGTTTGATCCCGATCTTTTTGTTCAAGATCGCCGTGAAGTGCCAGGACACTAAAGCCGTGATTATGGAGTTCCTCCGCCACTGCCCGGCATTCAATTTTGGTGTTGCAGAAAACCACAGCCGAATCCGGACGATACCTCAACAGCAACAAACGCAATGCAGTGAGACGCTCGTCGTCTTTCACTTTGAAAAAAAGCTGCTCGATACTGTCATTGTCATGGGTCGATTCAACCTTGACGATAGCAGGCTGATCCATTACCCGCTCCGCCATGGCCTGAATTTCCTCGGGAAAGGTGGCGCTGAACAGCAGCGTCTGGCGCTGGTTGGGCAGATAGTCAACAATGGCATCCAATGACGGCTGAAAGCCCATATCCAGCATGCGATCCGCCTCGTCGAGAACAAAGGTATTCACTGAATCCAGTTTTAATGTGCCTTTGGCGAGATGCTCCTCAATGCGACCCGGGGTTCCCACGACAATATGGGCGCCGTGTTCCAGGGAATTGATCTGCGGGCCAAAGGGCATGCCGCCGCAGAGGGTGAGAATTTTGATATTGTCGATACTGCGCCCCAGCCTGCGGATCTCCTTGGCCACCTGATCGGCCAACTCTCGCGTTGGGCAGAGCACCAACGCCTGGACGAGAAACCGTTTTACATCCAGCTTTTGCAACAGGCCAAGGCCAAAGGCGGCGGTTTTCCCCGACCCGGTTTTGCCCTGGCCAACCACGTCTTCGCCACTGAGAATAAGCGGCAAACTCTTCGCCTGAATGGGCGTCATGGCGGTATAACCGAGGGAATCCAGATTGCTGACCAACTGGGGATTAAGGGCGAGGGAGGAGAAGGCAAAGGTCGTCAAGGGAATTCCTGGTTCAGAAAAGCGCCGCACTTTGCATCCCCGGCAAACAGGGAAGCAAGGCAAAACGGAAATATAATTGGCTGCTATAAAATTTGTTGGCTACTTTACCACAGCCGGGCTTTACAACAGAGCGGAAATTCCTTGTCGGCAGGGCTGACGCCTGCTGAGGAAACACCAGCAGTTCATGTATGATACTGGCCAGGAAACAACAGGCCCTAACAACAAGCCATGCTGAAATTTATTATCAACCGACTGCTGCAGGCCATTCCGGTGATTCTGGTGGTGGTGATTGTCACCTTTTTTCTGGTGCGCATGGCGCCCGGCGGCCCTTTTGATGCCGACAGGGCGGTGCCGCCGGAGGTGCTCAAGGCTCTCGAAGCCACTTACAAATTGGATTTGCCGGTGTGGCAGCAATTTACGTCCTACCTCGGCGATCTGCTCAGCGGCGAACTGGGGCCTTCGTTTCGCTATCCCGGTCGCAGTGTCAATGAGTTGATTGCCGCCGGCCTGCCCGCGTCGGCGGAACTGGGGCTTTACGCCCTGTTGGTGGCCATTATTATCGGCACCATGGCGGGTATTGTCGCCTCGCTGCGGCCAAATACGGCGCTGGATTATGTGCCCATGTCCACCGCCATGATCGGCATCTGCATGCCCTCTTTTCTGCTCGGGCCGATTTTGGTGCTGATTTTTGGCATCTGGCTGGAATGGGTGCCGGTGTCCGGCTGGGGGGATCTGCCCGGCGACAAGATTCTGCCCGCCATTACCATGGGTTCCGGCTACGCCGCCTATATCGCCCGGCTTTCCCGCGGCGGCATGCTTGAAGTGCTGAGCCAGGACTATATTCGCACCGCCCGCGCCAAGGGTTTGCCGGAAAAGGTGGTGGTGCTCAAACACGCATTGCGCGGCGGCATTATTCCCGTCATCACCTACCTGGGTCCCGCCTTTGCCGGACTGCTGAGCGGCTCCTTTGTAGTCGAAACCATTTTCCAGATTCCCGGCCTTGGCCGCTTTTTTGTTCAGGCCGCGTTTAACCGCGACTACACCATGATTATGGGCAGCACCATTTTCTTTGCCGTGCTGATTATTCTCTTTAACCTGCTTTCGGACATTGTCGCGGTGTGGATCAACCCGCGCCTGCGCCACCAGGCACAAAACGGTTGAGGGCAACATCATGAGCACAGTGGAAACCCACTCAAACGACCTGCTGGACACCAGCCTGGTAAATGCGGAAAAAGGCACGTCCCTGTGGGCGGACGCCTGGGTGCGCCTGCGCAAGAATCACCTCGCTCTGGCGGGCTTGTATATTCTGATTTTTCTGTCATTGATTTCTCTCCTCACCCCCTGGATTGCCCCCTACGGTTACGAACAGCAAAATCTGGCACTGGGGGCATCGCCACCGAGCTGGCAGCACTGGTTTGGCACCGATATTTTTGGCCGCGACCTGCTCACCCGCGTGATGTACGGTGGCCGGGTATCGCTGATGGTGGGCTTTATCGCCACCGGCGTCGCGCTCTGCATCGGTGTACTCTGGGGCACCATCGCCGGTTTCAGCGGCGGCAAGGTGGATGCGGTGATGATGCGCCTGGTGGATATTCTCTACGCCCTGCCCTTTATGATTTTCATTATTCTGCTGATGGTGATTTTTGGCCGCAACATTCTCCTGCTGTTTTTTGCCATAGGCGCAGTGGAATGGCTGACCATGGCGCGCATTGTCCGCGGCCAGGTGCAAAACCTGCGCAAGCAGGAATTTATCGAAGCCGCCTACTCCATTGGCCTGTCGAAATGGCACATTATTCGCCGCTATCTGATTCCCAATACCATTGGCCCTGTGATTGTTTACACCACCCTGACCATTCCCGGCGTCATGCTGCTGGAAGCCTTTTTGAGCTTTCTCGGCCTCGGCATTCAACCGCCGCAAAGCTCCTGGGGGCTATTGATCAATAACGGGGTTGAAACCATGGAGGAATACCCCTGGCTGCTGATTTTCCCCGGCCTGGCGCTGTCCATCACCCTCTTTTCCCTGAATTTCCTCGGCGACGGCCTGCGCGACGCCCTCGATCCACGCACCTCAAAGGACTGAGCCATGGCCTTGCTTGAAGTTTCCAACCTCAAAGTCTATTTCCATACCCGCGACGGCGTTATCAAGGCGGTGGACGATGTCAGTTTTACCCTGGAATCCGGGCAAACCCTGGGCATTGTCGGCGAATCCGGCTCCGGCAAATCCGTGTGCTGCTACAGCCTCCTGGATCTTGTTCCCAAACCGCCGGGCAGAATCGAGGGCGGCACCGCCCTGTTTGACGGTGAAGATCTGCTGACCTGTTCCCGCGAGCGCATGGGGCAGATTCGCGGCGACGATATCGCGGTGATTTTTCAAGATCCCATGACCTGCCTCAATCCCTTTCTCACCATTGGCGAGCAACTGATTGAACCCCTGCTCTACCACCGGGGCGTCAAGCGGCAGCAGGCCAAAGAGCGCGCCATTGCCATGCTCGACGAAGTGGGTATTAAAAACCCCCAGCGCCGCTACAACAGCTATCCCCACGAACTTTCCGGCGGCATGCGCCAACGGGTGATGATCGCCATGGCGCTGATTGCCGAACCCAAACTGCTGATCTGCGACGAGCCCACTACGGCGCTGGATGTCACCATTCAGGCGCAGATTCTCAAGCTGATTCGCGAGCTTCAGCAAAAACGCAATGTGGCGGTGATTTTTGTCACCCACGACCTCGCCGTTATCTCCGAAGTGGCGGATCAGGTGCTGGTGATGAACAAGGGCAAAATGGTGGAGAGCGGTTCGACAAAGACGCTCTTTGCCAACCCCAAAGAGGATTACACCCGCAAGCTGATTGCCGCCATTGCCAAAGGGGAAAAAATCCCGCAGGAAACCGCAACGGCGCAACCTTTAATTGCAGTAAACCATCTTTCCACCTGGTTTCGGGATTACGCCATTGGCCTGTTCAGTTCTGCCGAATCGAAAAAAGAGCGCCAGATCAAAGCCGTCAACGATGTCAGTTTTCATATCAACCGCCACGAGATTCTCGGCGTTGTCGGCGAATCCGGTTCCGGCAAATCCACACTGGGGCGGTCGCTACTGGGATTGACGCCAATCACCAGCGGGTCCGTAACCTACGACGGCCAGGATCTCACTAATCTGTCGTCGCGCCAGATGAAGCCCTGGCGGCGCAAAATGCAGATGATTTTCCAGGACCCCTATGCATCCCTCAATCCGCGCATGACGATTTTTGAAACCCTGGCGGAACCCCTGCTGGTGCACGGCCTGGCCAGCAAAAAAACCGTCACTCAGCAGGTATTGGAGCTGATGGACGATGTCGGCCTCGCCCGCGCCTATATTCGCAAATATCCCCACGAATTTTCCGGCGGCCAGCGCCAGCGTATTGCCGTGGGTCGCGCCATTGCCACCAAACCGGAATTTATTGTCGCCGACGAGCCAGTGTCGGCGCTGGATGTCACCATTCAGGCACAGATTCTCGATCTGATCCTCGCCCTTGTCGACAAGCACAATCTCACCATGCTGTTTATTTCCCACGATCTCTCGGTCATTCGCTATATGACGGATCGAGTGCTGGTGATGCACCACGGCGAAATCATTGAACAGGGGGCAACGGGAAAACTCTGGACAGCCCCAAAGGAGCCATACACCCAGCAACTGCTCGCCGCTATCCCCAGGTTCGCCACAGCTGAGGCCGGTTAATCATGGGTTTTTCACGGAGTACCACCATGAACAAGACAATCTATACCTGGATACCAATGGTTTTTGTGCTGATGTTGCTGAGCGGTTGCGCCGGTTTGCAGCGGGATTACCAAGACCCGGAAGTCTATCTCACCAAAATTATGCCCATCGCTGGCACCGGGCTGGAGCAGCGCTTTCTTATCGGCCTGCGCATCGTCAACCCCAACCGCAGCACCATCAATATTTCCGGCATGTCCTACAACATAAAGCTCAGGGGGCAGAAGCTGATCAGCGGCGTCTCCGCCAATATTCCCCGCATTCCCGGTTACAGTGAAGCGGAAGTGGAACTGGAAGCGGCCACCAACCTGCTCGGCGCCGTTCAGCTCGCCGCTGATATGATGAGAAATCCCACCAAAGCCATGGATTACGAACTGGAAGCGCGCCTGGATATTGGTCGCTTTGCAGTGCCCATTCGCATCAAAGAAACCGGTTCAATCAACCTTGGCCAGCAGGGGTTACCCCAACAACAGTGAGATTTGGACATGGCTCTTTTTACCCTCAAAGAATCCAGCAAATACAGCGAAGCGGAAATCATCGCCTTTCTCAGCACGGCGGTAATTCCCATGCGCCTCGCCTGCAACAGCGACAAGGGTTTTCCCCTGGTCGCCTCCCACTGGTTTAAATACCAGGATGGCGCACTTTATTGCGCCATACACCGCAGTTCGCTGATGGCGAAATTATTGACCAACGATCCCCGCTGCGGCTTTGAGATCGCCGCCGACACCGCCCCCTATCGCGGTGTGCGCGGCCAGGGCAAGGCTTCTCTACTTACGGAGCGCGCCGACGAAAACCTCCACAATCTGATTCTCAGATACCTGGGCGACAGCCAAAGCCAACTGGCCAAGTGGCTGCTGAGCCGCAGTGACGAAGAATACCTGGTGCGCATCACTCCCACCTGGCTTACCAGCTGGGATTTCAGCGAGCGCATGACCGGATGACTGCACAAAAACCCTTAAAAAAAGGCCTCTACCGCCACTTTAAAGGCAACCTCTATTCCGTGATTGAACTCGCCCGCCACAGCGAAAGCGGCGAAGACATGGTGGTCTACCAGGCGCTCTACGGCGAGCGCGGTATCTGGGTGCGGCCATTGGCGATGTTCGACGAAACCATCGAACGGGATGGCAAATTATTGAAACGCTTTGCCTATATTGGCGATGAATGCCCTCAAAGCCAATAACAGTGGTTTCAGCAATTTTTTAATTTATCGACAAACTATTGTGAAGCAGAGACTACCGAAGTTTCAGCCCCCTTACGACATCATTGCCAATGAAGCAAAAATATATTGACAAACAAAAGCAGCATAGCCATTATTATTTGCATCATCAGCAATGAACCAAAAAATGAAACTCAAACAGATCGCAACCATCAATGCAGGCTACCCATTTCGAGGAAAAATCCCTGAAGTTCCTGGCTCTGCTATGGTCGCGGTTCAGATGAAGGACGTTTCGTTAACTGAAGGGATTCGCTGGTCAGACTGCCTGGAAACAGAGCTAACCGGCAAGCGTGAACCCGACTACCTCACCACAGGTGATATTTTAGTGGCCGCTCGTGGCAGCCATAACTACGCCGTACAGGTGGATCAGTTATTAGCTTCTACGGCAAGCAGGCCGTTGCTGCACCCCATTTTTTTGTGGTCAGCCTGAATAAGGAAGACATTCTGCCTGAGTTTATGGTGTGGTTACTGAATCAGGAACCGGCTCAGCGTTATTTTGAGCAGAATGCC
>JBFXIU010000117.1:0-10843 GCA_050175615.1 Porticoccaceae bacterium
TGATATTACTCCGGTGATGAAAAACATGGCTTGCCCGAACGGTGTCGCATTGTCGATAAATGAGCGAATACTCTGGGTAACAGAAACCAGTACCAATAGATTGCATATGATTGAATTGGGCGAAGATGGAACTTCGATTTTGCCCTATGGCACATCCATTCCCTATTATTTTACAGGTTATCTCGGGCCTGATTCTTGTTGTGTTGATAGTGCCGATAATTTGTATGTGGCTATGTATGGTCAGGGGAGGGTCATGATCTTTAACAAAAAGGGCTATCCTATTGGCCAAGTATTGGTACCCGGTCGCGAACAGGGAAAATTGTTGAGATCAACTCACCCGGCGTTGATTCCCAATTCGAAAAAATTGGTCATATGCACTAATGACCACGATGGCGACGAAGGCGCCTGGCTGTATCTCAGCGAAGGCTTTGCCAAAGCCCATAAAAGTTTTCAGTTTTCTTAGGGAAGCTCTGATTAATTCTGTTTTCGTCACTCCCGCGCAGGCGGGAGTCCAGAAAAAGCAAGCGATTATAGATTCCCGCCTGCGCGGGAATGACATTAATCAGAACTTCCTTAGTTGTTTTTTTTTACGATCGAGCAGCGCAACTATGTGGAAAAGTCCTCCCGGAATAGGAGGGCTCTTCTGAACCATTAGCTAGCCTGTGTTGCTGTTGCAGATTTTTTAACGATCACTCGTCGCCAAAAAACCGTCTGGCATCGGAATAGGTGGGCAGGTGGGCGGTGGTTCCGCCGTCAGCGCGAATAATCTGGCCCGTGAGGTAGCGAGAATCATCTGAGGCGAGAAAAGCGACAATGGTGGCAATGTCGTCCGGTTCCCCCAAAAAAGGGGTCAGCGTTGCATCTTCATTAAGCTTGAGAAGGGGTTCAGGAATAAATCCCATTAGCAGTGGCGTTTTGATCATGGATGGCGCAACGGCGTTGCAGCGAATGCCTTTGCGGCCATAGGATGTGGCCACATATTCCGTCAGCGTATTGATGGCTCCTTTGGAAACTCCATAAGCGGTCATTCTGTTAAAGGCTGCCATGCCGTACATGGATGAAGTGTTAATAATGCTGCCGCCGCCGCTTTTTATCATGGCTTTAACCCCGTACCTGCAACCCAGCATGGTGCCGCGCAGGGTGACCTGCATAATCTTGTCCCACATATCCGTTGGAATGGAAAGGATATCCACGTCTTTTTCCAGTGCTTCCATGGATGTATAAGCCGCATTGTTGTGGAGGATGTCCAGGCGACCATAGCTGGCTACCGTTTGATCTACTGCAGCGGCAATACTTTCTTCTTCACCGATATCGCAGAAAATAGCCGAGGCTTTGCCTCCGCTGTTTTTAATTTCATCGACAACCTCTTCAGCCGCTTTTAGATTGAGATCGGTGATCATCACCGCTGCGCCGCGGGATGCCATTTTGATGGCGCAGGCTTTACCAATGCCGGAGCCGGCGCCTGTAATCATGGCAATTTTGTTTTCTAGCTGGTTTTTCATTAATGTGTTCCTGTGATTTTTCTACTTTCTGTATAAGTTTCGCGTTTTAGCAGTAGGTTTAACCAAAAGGCGGAGTGCCTCTTAGCAGTTCAATGCCGTGGGGGTAGGGGGTGTTGGGAAGCCTTGGCTGACCGTGGAGCTCAACTGCCATTGCCACCTGCGGCAGTGCGAGGACAAGTTTGCAAAGGCAGGCAATGTCATCGGGCATGTCGTCGATGGTGAAATTATCGATGAGAGTCATGGCGTCATCCGCCAATGGCAGGATGGCATCGTAAAAGACTTGTATATCATCCATCGTCGATGTTGCCCTCTCGGCCATCCGCTCTGCGCTGGTGTCTTTTACCCATTTGTCAACAAAGGGTTCAAGCGCCTCATAGCCGTCGGGTAATAGCTTGGTTGTGGCTTTTATAGTCATGACAATGCTTCCTCTACAGTGTCGGATTCAACCCATTTAATAATTTGGGTGGTGGAATGGCGAATACCAAATTCGCTGTCCTGTAATTGCATAAATTGTTTGCCACCGGTATCAATGCCTTCCTGGGTGCGGGCAACATTGACGAGATCCTCAAGAATCACATCCGCGACTCTGCTGATGTACATTTCCTGAAGAAAGCGTCCGCGCATGGTGGCGGCTGGTTCCATATAGAAACGACCTTCATACAGAGAGGTGTTGGGGGAGAGTGGCCAGAAATAATGTGTCCAAAATCCGCCGGGGCCGCAGTCGATATGAATATGGGGGAATATCAGGTTGACATCCATTGACCAGTGTGTGGCGCTGGTGGGGTTGATGGCGGGGTGGGCGAGAAATTCGGCTGCCTTTTCCTTGTTGGCGGCGGCAATAACGCTGCCCGCTTCACCGCCACTGTGCCCGAGCATTTCAGCTTTGTTTTTCGGGTCTAAAATGTAGTCTGCATTGCCAAACATCGAAACCGCCTGATGGGGGCCCAGGGTGCGGGCATCAAGGAGCCTGGCATGGGGGTTCAGTTTTGATGAAAATGTGGTGCCTATGGTTTGTGGATGAATGCAGGGAATATGATAGGTTTCAATAAACGCATCGGAGACAACTTTCCAGTTGGCGTCCAGTTTGGCTTTGAACACCACGGGGTTGTCTGCACCGGGATACTTGAAGTTGGCCATGTACTCTTTCATTGGCCCGAGAAAACGATCCAGGGTCACTTCTGGTTGTGGTTGTGGTTGTAGGTTGATGAAAATCCAGCCTTCCCAGGTATCGGTGGCTATTGGCGTGAGACCGCATTTTTTCTTGTCGACATCAAAAAAATTGGCTTGGTCGGGGATGCCGATCAAGTCGCCTTCATTACTGTAAGTCCATTGATGGTAGGGGCAGACAAAACGGGCTTTTTTGCCTTGGTTCTCGGTGGTGACCTTGCTGCCCCGATGTGAACAAGTGTTATAAAAGGCCTGGATTTTGTCATTTTTACTGCGGGTGATAAGTACCGATATTTTGCACGGTGGAATATCCTTAACCACGTAGCTGCCCGCTTCGGGAAGCTCTTCCACTCTCGCCATCAACAGCCAGGCGCGCTTGAATACACGATCCCGTTCCTGCTCATAAAAGCTGGCGGATCGATAGGGTTCTAAGGGCACAGGGGCGGTAGAGAGTCCTGCATCTTCCGTGAGTGTGCCACGCTTATTGAGATCAATGGATGGGCTTTTGGCATTCATGGTTTATCTCCGGAATCATCGAGAGGTTAGATGGCGGAATGGCCGCCATCGACAGGGTAGGCGGCGCCTGTTGCGAAGCTGGCTTCGTCAGAAAGCAGCCAGAGCGCGCCAGCGGCAATTTCACGGGGTTGGGCAAACCTGTTCATGGGGTGAACGGATGCCAGAGCTGGTTCCAGGTTGGGATCTTGATCCATGGCCGCTTTGAGCATGGGCGTCAAGGTCGCGCCAGGCATGATGGCGTTGATGCGAATGCCTTGGGTGGCGTAGTCTATGGCGGCGCCGCGAACCAATCCAAGCACGCCCGCCTTGGATGCGCAGTACTCAGCGCCATTGGGAAAGCCGACCACAGCCGCAGTGGAGGCGATATTGACAATGGAGCCGCCGCCATTTTTCAGCATCGCCAGAATCTGATATTTATTGCACAAAAAGAGACCGCGAAGGTTAACAGAGTGGCAATTGTCCCACTCCTCAATAGTGACATCAGCCAAGGGCTTGCCCCGCTGAGGGACTCCGGCAGCATTGCAGGCGCCATCCAGGCGACCATAAGCGGCAACGGCGAAATCGACCATATGTTTGACGCTTTGTTCGTCAGAAACATTGGTTTTTACAAACTGAGCCTTGCCGCCGTTGCTGGTGATCGATTTGACCATTTCGTTGCCATGGCTTTCGCTGAGGTCGGCAATGGTCACCAGGGCGCCTGCTTCGGCGAGTAGTTGCACGGCGGCGCCGCCGATGCCGCTGCCGCCGCCAGTTACAATGATGGATTTTCCTTTAAGGCTGTTCATTGGTTTTTCCTTTGTTATAGTTGCAATAATTGAAGTGACAATAAATTTTAGAATCAAGCACTTGCAGGTGCGGAAAAAAGATTTTGAAGTCGAAAAGAATTGGGTTTATGTTATGGCTTGAATATTGACCATATGATCTGTTTATGTCAAGATCTTTCGCGGCTCAAATACCTTTACTGGTTTTAATAACGAGTAATTTTCTATTAAAATTTACCAGGTGGTTTAATTTAAGGGCTTTGATGCCGCCAAGAGGCTAACTATAACTATCGAGGTGTAACATGCGTTTCCATCATATGGCTCTTATGGTGTCTGATCTTCAAAAAGCGATTCATCTGTGGCGTGATGTGCTCGGTTTTGAATTGGCTGTTGAGACAGTGATTCCCGACGGCAAGGAGCCGGGGCCAAATATATTCATGTATCCTGAATTACTCGATGATATTTTTAAAATTAAGGGTGCAAAATCAAAAATGGCACTGCTTAGCTCGGCCGAGGGTGCAATGATCGAGCTTCAGGAATGTGAAACCCCTGCCATTCAAAAAACCCCAAAAGAGAACCTTCGCTATGCCCATACCGGCATTCATGAGCTGGGTCTTTTGGTCGATGATATTGATCACTGGTTTAAAACCGTTCGCGATGCCGGTTATGAAACCCAGACCGACTATGTGTGGCAGTGCGCAAGTCTTGGTAAATCCTTCCTTTTTTATGATAACGACGGCAATATGATTCAAATGTGGGAACAGTTGGGTGATCCCTCCTGGAGCTGATTGATCAGTTTTTGTTGCGTATTTGAGAAACATGCGGAGAGTACAATGATTAAAATGGTTGTCGACGTCTGGAAACGTCCAGATATGACTCAGGAACAATTTGAAAAGCGCTGGCTGGTGGAACATGGCGCCCTTGTTAAGCAGCACGCCAAAGCCATGGGTTTTGTCAAATATATACAGAGCCACAAAATTCCCTCAAAGGAAATTGAAGCCTTTGCCGCAGGCAGGGGCTGGCAGCAGCCGCCGGACGGTTTGACCGAAGTCTGGTGGGAGAGCATGGAAGCCATGCAGGCAGCTTTCAATACCCCGGAGGGTCAAAAAGCCAGCGCGATTTTGCAGCAGGATGAAGTTCAGTTTATTGATGCGAAGCGTATCAGTGCATTTTTGGCGGTTGAGAAGGTCATATTTGATTTTGAAGCTGGTGAAAGTTAAAGCACTTTGATCGTTAACTTTTCATAACAGGTAAGTGGAGTATATTGATGGCAACGAAAAAAATCGCTGTATTCGGTGCAACCGGAACATCTGGTGGCGGCGCTATGCGCAAGTTTATTGAAGCTGGCTGGGAGGTTCGTGCTGTAACTCGCGATAAAAGTTCAGATAAATCAAAAGCCATAGCTGCAAAGGGTGCAACTGTTGTTGAAGCTGACCTGGATAATCGCGCAACTATCCGCAGTGCTATTGAAGGTTGCGATGCTGTCTATTACACGGGGCCTTCACTGGGTAACCGCTTTGATATTGGCCAGGCCGTTCAGGGCATCAATGCGGCGGATGCTGTGGCGGAAGTAGGAATTGGCCATTTTATTTTTCAGTCTGCATTAAGCCACAAATCTGGCAAAGGTGTGCTCAGCCTTGGTTCGAAAAGAGCCATTGAGGAGCGGTTGGCGGAACTTCATCTGCCCACTACTATTACCAGGCCTTCACTGTTTATGGATAACTTCCTGAATTTTTTCCCTGTTCAGAAGGATGGTGACAACTTATCCATTGCCATGGCGTTGCCTGGAAATAAAGTTCAGGGCATGGTGTGCTCTGATGACATAGGCAATGCCGCTGTGGCTGTGGCGTCAAATCCGCAAAAATATATTGGCGCGGATATTGATCTTATTGCAGACACCGTCAGTTTTGACGACATGGCCAGTATCATAGGTGATCTTGCAGGCAAGAAGTGTACAGCCATTTCTCTGCCCCTTGAAGTGCTGGAAGAGCACTGGCCCCAGGGCGTTGATCTTTACAAATGGCTGTCCAGTGATCCCGAGAGTTACAATGCTCAAGCCTTGGCTGGCCTTATTGGCAAGCCCATTGATTTCCGTTCATGGGCGCAGCAGCATATATTGCCAACGCTTTAAGCGAGCTTTCTAGCTTCTGCTTTGAAGACAATGGTTTAACGTTCTACTAAAAACCCTCTGCCTTAACAAGCAGAGGGTTTTTTTGGCGGCTTTTTATAAGGCGATATTAGAGCTGGTGTTTGCTCATCATTACCTTGCCAGCAAGCCACCGTCTATGGGCAGTTCAATACCATTGACCATTTTGGCTTCATCCGATGCCAGGTAAACACAGCCCCAGGCAATATCCTCTGGGTCGGCGTTGCGGCCATTGGGTTGCTGGGACGTGTATTGAGCTCTGGCCTGTGCAGGATCGTCAGCCTCGTCGAAAATTTTGTGAAGCATGGGCGTTTCAGTGACGCCTGGGTGAATTGAGTTGGCTCTGATGCCTTCCAGGGCATGTTCTATGGCAGTGGATTTTGTAAATGTTCTTACCGCCCCTTTGGATCCGCAATAAGCGGCATAATTTGGCGCTCCGACAACCCCGTAGGACGATGAAATATTGATGATTGATCCGCCGCCACTTTTAATCATTTGTGGAACCGCGTGTTTGGTTACAAAAAAGGTGCCTTTGGCGTTGATTGCAAAAACCGAATCCCACTCTTCTTCCGTCAGACTTATGTCGCTGCCTTGTCCTGGAACCCCTGCACAGGCAACTGTAATGTCAAGTCGACCCCATTTGCTGACAGCAAGGGCGACAGCATCTGCAACATTCTTTTCGATTGTGACATTGGTTTTGATGTAGCTCCAGCGATCGTCGCCAGCGAGTTTGAGGGCGTCAACCAGTTTTTTGTCGCTGGGTTCATTGAGATCCGCAAGCACAACAGAGGCGCCCTCCTGAAGAAAAAGTCGCGCAGTAGCAGCGCCAATTCCCGATGATCCGCCGGTGATGACAGCAACTTTGTCAGATAAACGATTTGCCATATTATTTTCCTTTTATGTTGGTTGTGGTAATTTTTGACAGAATAGAAAAATCAGTATTGATTCGAGTTGATAATAATTGTAAGCTGACCATCATGTCAAATAAATAGAATCCAAGCAGGAAAAAGCCCCACAATTTCAAAAATAACATAGACCTGAGCAGATAACTTAAATCAAATTATTCGAACTTGTTTATTAAAAATCTAAAATAACTGGAGGTTTACCATGTCTACCCGTGACGTTGCTGAAAAATTTATGAAAGCCATTGAAAATATGGATTTTGCCACTGCCTTCGGCATGCTGGCCGAAGATGGCAAATACAATGTTATTGGCACTACGGAAGTTTCAAGAACCTACAATGGAAGAAAGGATCTTTTTGATAATCTTGTTCCCGCCCTGTCTACATTCAAAGAGCCGCCAACACTGAAATTCGATCAGCCCATTATTGAGGGCGACCGTGCGGTACTTCTGGCTGCCGGCAAAGGCGTTGGCCCTCACGGCCCCTATGATCAACCGTACTATGCTTTTGTCACCAAAGTCCGTGGTGATGAATTTGTTGAGATGACTGAATTCATGGACACCCAAATGGTCAATTCGGCCATCTTCGGTAAATAAATAAGTAATAAATCAAAACTGCAATTTGAGGGGAAATGAATGTCAGACTCCAAGCGTATAGCAACCGAATTTTTTAACAAGCTCTGCAATGGCGATTTTCCCGGCGGCTTCGCCAGCATGAGCGATGATGCCACCTGGAGCCTTATTGGCACCACCAGATATTCCCGTACCTTTAATAAAGAAGGTATGCTCAACGAGCTTGTGCCCATGCTGTCTACATTTGTAGAGGCGCCACAAATGCATGTCAAGGAAGTGATTGCCGAAGGAGACAGGGCGGTAGTGATCGCCGATGTGGTTGGTGTTGGGCCAACTGGACCCTACAAGCAGGATCCCTATTGCTTTGTTTTGCGTATCAGAGACGGAAAAGTGGCTGAAATTGTTGAGTTTCTCGATACGGTTGCCGTGGAGCAGGCGATTTGTGGCAACAAGGTTGTTCCCCAATAATATAATTGACGCTTAAACGCCAAAAACAGTGAGTTATTTATGACAGATAATGCAGATGAGATTCGCGCCAATAATATTTCCATAGCGACAAAGGTTATGGAAAATTTTGGTCGCAATATGGACGGCTGGTACGACAATCTCCATGACAATATTGTTATGGAGTTTCCTTTTGGGCCATCCGTTGGCATGCCTGCCCAGGTTGAAGGAAAAGCTGCCTGTAGCGCGGTTTTTGCTTCTGTTTGCGATATGGTGCGAGTGAAATTTCACGATATTGTTATCCATCCACAGCTTGATCCTAACAGCTTGATTATTGAATACAAAGGCCATGGTGATCCAGAGCCTGGTGAATATGATCAAACCTATATTTGCGTACAGGAATATAAAGATGGAAAGATGATTAAATTCAAGGAATATTGGAACTCAAAAATCGTTTTTGATCTTTTTGGCGATCTTAGTGCACTGGGCTCTTGATCGTTTTGCATCGGCTGACAAATTGGCCATATCGTGCAGGCGTCAACCCTGTTGTAATACAAAATTGCAACACCACTGGCGAATATAAGTAGTTCATTCACCGAGGCTATCGAGGGAACCTCTGCTTAACTCTGCTTTCGTTATTCTAACCTGTGCGCGAACGACATTAATCAGAGCTTCTTTAAACATAAAATAATTGACAGGTGAAATATGTCTATTTCAGATTTGGAGTCCCGTATACAGCGTCTTGAGGATGAAAGCGCGCTGACAAAATTGATTAATACCTACACTATCCTGCCCGATGCCTTTCGGTGGGTTGAATGGGCGGATTTGTTTACCGATGACGCTGAGTTCAGGCTTGAAAATTCCTTTGGCGTCCTCAAGGGAAAGCAGGAAATACACGACGTTTGTAAGGGAAATATGGACCATGTGTACGATGATCAGCAGCATTACATTGTCAATGTCGACGTAACTATCAATGGCGATACTGCTACGGGAACCGCTAATCTGGTTTTTATTGGTCTGCCGGATAAAAATGACCCTGTAACCCATTTTATGGGGGGTGGCAGATACGCCTGGAAATTCAGGCGCACAGCAGATGGGTGGCGCATATCTGACGCCAGCCTCAGATTTATCTGGAACAACGGTGTTGATGAAGATGGGGTCTTTGTCCATGTCTCTGAAAAATAAAACAAATGGGTGCTTCTTGTTGGCGCCACTCTTTGCTGGTGCAACAATCCTGTAGCGCAACCATTATGGCTCCCTTAAAGACATACTGATACAAGCTTACTTTATGTCTTATTGCTGCTTCATTTGAAGCAGCTTTTTTTTGGCCGGGATCTGTAAATGCTAATTGCGCTGCTTGAATTAAAGGATTATCATACCTGACCAAGTGGATAAATAAATAAAGTTCTGCTGTTTGAGAAATCGTTGTTTCACAAGCCTCTATTGTCAAAGCCCCTGTTGCGACAGGGCGGTATTATGTGGAGAACTGTTCGATGTCAAAGAATAAAGTGCTGATTGCTGGCGGAGGCCCTGTGGGCATGACCGTGGCGTTGGAGCTGGCGCGCTATGGTGTCAGTTCGATTTTGCTGGAACGCAATCCAACCACGACGCGCCACCCGAAAATGGATTTGACCAATGGCCGCTCGATGGAGCTGTTTCACCGCCTGGGGATTGTTGAGGATCTTCGCGACGTGGGCGTTCACCGCGACAACCCCTTTGATATTGCCTGGGTGACCCATATGAACGGTCACGAGCTCTATCGTTTTGAATACCCCTCGGCCAATGAAGTGGCTGCGCGCATTCGTCGCAATAACGACGGCTCCGAAGCCAGCCAGGCGCCGCTGCGGGTCAGCCAGGTGGATATCGAGCCGGTGCTCAAGCGCCTGATTGACGCCAACCCCCTGGTGGATGTGCGTTTTGGCACCGCCTTTGAGCGCATTCTCGAAGAGCGCGACGATAGCCTGGTGGTGGAAATTTCCTGCTCCGAGACCGGAGCCAAATCCACCCTGGAGTGCGCCTACCTGGCGGGCTGTGACGGTGGTGGCAGTCGGGTTCGCCGCCGCCTGGGCATTGAACTGGAAGGGGAGAGCAATGTCGCCAGCGCCTTTATGGTGCACTTCCATTCCACTGATACCGAACTGTTACAGCGCTGGGGCGCGACCTGGCACTACCAGAACGGTGCGGGCACCCTGATTGCCCAAAATGACATCGACACCTGGACGCTGCAGGCCTGGTTGCCGCCGGGGGATGATGGCAGCAGCTGGGATGCGGATGAGACCTTGCAGTCGTGGATAGGCTGTGACTTTGACTATCAAATTCTTCAGGCCAATCCCTGGTCGGCGCACTTCGTGGTGGCGGAGCGCTATCACCAGGGGCGCGTCATTCTGGCGGGGGATGCCGCCCATCAATACATCCCCACTGGGGGTTATGGCATGAACTCCGGTGTCGCCGATGCCATTGGCGCGGCCTGGGTCTTGGCGGCGCGGGTGCAGGGCTGGGGCGGCGCTGAACTCTTTGCCGCCTACGATGCCGAGCGGCGCCACACCGCCTGGTGGCACCTCAATGCCTCGAAGCGGCACATGGGTGTGCGCATTCAAATGAGCGAGCTGTATGCGGCGGCGGGGGATCTTGATTCTGACACTGAGGAAGCAGCGGCGAACCGTGCCCGTCTTGGTGCACAAATCAAAGCCCTGGGCAATGCCGAAAACGAAAGCTGGGGGGTTGAGCTGGGCTATCGCTATGATCAGTCGCCGATTATCTGCCGTGAAGCCGATGCCCCGGACATAGACCCGATCACCTACAGGCCGAGCACCTGGCCCGGGAGCCGTTTGCCC
>JBFXIU010000118.1:0-10664 GCA_050175615.1 Porticoccaceae bacterium
CTTTTTAATGGGCTTGATGTATGGCCGCTATTTAAGCGGAAGAAACCTTGTTACAAGGTGTCCAGAGCCGCAGTCATATCGATAATCGCTTTCTTGCCGTCACCGTAAACCATGTAAGTGTGATCCAAGGCGAACAGCGGGTTGGGCAGGCCAGCAAAGCCGGGCGACAGGCTGCGCTTGACGACAATAACGGTCTTCGCCTTGTCGACGTTGAGAATAGGCATACCGTAAATGGGGCTGCCCTTGTCTTCCCGCGCCATGGGGTTGGTGACGTCGTTGGCGCCGATAACGATAGCGATATCGGTATCCTCAAACGTCGGGTTGATACGCTCCATTTCGATAAGCTTGTCGTAGGAAACTTCCGCTTCGGCGAGAAGAACGTTCATGTGGCCAGGCATGCGGCCGGCAACGGGGTGGATGGCAAACTCCACTTCGCAGCCGCGGGCTTCAAGTACATCCATAAGATCGCGGACAGCGTGCTGAGCCTGAGCCATAGCCATGCCGAAGCCGGGCACAATCACCACGCGCTTTGCTGTATCCAGCATCATGGCAACTTCGTCAGGCTGGGCGCTCTTGACCTTGCCACCGTAAACTTCATCGGCACTGACAATGGTGCCGCCTGCCGCCATTTTGCCGAAAAGAACATTGGTCAGGGAGCGGTTCATGGCGACGCACATGATTTTGGTGAGGATCAAGCCCGAGGTGCCCACCAGTGACCCGGCAACAATCAAAACCGTGTTGCCAAGAATAAACCCGGCAAAGGCGCCAGCGATACCCGAGTAGGAGTTCAGCAGGGCAATAACCACCGGCATGTCGGCGCCGCCGATGGGCAGCACGAGGAAGAGGCCGAGAAGCAGCGCAGCGACAACGATGACAATAATCAGTGTGGCATTGCCGGGTTCAAGGCACAGGGCGACAATGGCAGCGAGAGAAACCAGCAACAAAATGCCGTTGCCAATGGGGCCGCCGGGCAGACCGTAATCCTTTTTCATCAGCTCCTGAAGCTTGGCAAAGGCAACAAAGCTGCCGGTAAGGGTTACCGCGCCGATGAGGATGGTCAGGCTGATGGCCACAATGGCGATAATGCCCAGAGCTCCGGAGCCAAAAGGATTGGCGCCGAGGAGTTCGGCAGCGCCAGCGGCTGAGCTGTGGGTTTTGGCGTAGTACTCGGCCAGGGCAATCGCCAGGGACGAGCCGCCGCCAAAGCCATTGAGCATGGCGACCATCTGTGGCATGGAGGTCATTTTGACCTTGAGCGCCATCACCGCGCCGATGGCGGCACCAATAATCACACCGCCAATAATGTATTCATAGCTGACAATATTGCGGTCAAACAGGGTAACAACAACGGCAATCAGCATGCCGGTAGCAGAAAGCAGATTGCCGCGAACGGCGGTCTTCGGTTTGCCAAGACCCTTAATGCCGAGGATAAAGAGGACAGCAGCTGCCAAATAGATCAGGTTAACAACAGTGAGATTCATCGCTTACTTCCTCTTGAACATGGCGAGCATGCGGTTGGTCACCAGGTAGCCGCCGACAACGTTGAGCGTCGCAAGAACCACAGCCACAAAACCAAGAATGTTGTTGGTGGCTGTTGAGGATGAGTCTGAGCCTGCAGCCAGCAGGGCGCCCACCAGGGTAATTCCCGAGATGGCGTTGGTGCCGGACATCAGTGGCGTGTGCAGTGTCGGTGGAACCTTGGTAATCAGTTCGACACCGAGGAAAAGAGACAGCACAAACAGTGCCAGTAACATGACCAATGTGTTCATATCCATCAGGCATTCCCTCCTTGTTGGGGTTCAGCAGGTTGGTTGGTTTCAGTGTCGTTTTTCTTGATTTCAGGCAGCCCCAACATACTTCTCATGCGGGCATGGGGAATGTCGCCATTATGGGCGATGACCGTTTCGAAGATGATTTCGTCTTCGAAATCGAGGTGGAGTTTGCCTTCATCGTCAATCAAGTGGCCAAGGAGAACTTCCATATTTTTGCCATACATCTGGCTGGCGTGTAACGGTATGGTCGATGCGAGGTTTTCGGGGCCGAGAATGGTGACACCATTAACCACAACCACTTCACCGAGTTTGGTGAGTTCGCAGTTGCCGCCACGCTCTGCGGCAAGATCGACAATGACTGACCCGGGCTTCATGGCTTTTACCATGTCTGCAGTGACAAGAATGGGCGATTTGGCGCCGGGAACGGCGGCCGTGGTAATCACCAGATCCTGTTGGGCGATGACTTCCGTCATGAGCTCGCGCTGGCGGCGCAGAAAGTCTTCGCCCTGCGCCTTGGCGTAACCGCCTTTATCTTCAGTGCCCTCAGCTTCAATTTCCAGTTCGATAGGCTTGGCGCCAACAGAGAGGATCTGTTCACGGGCGGCGGGACGTACGTCGTAGGCTTCAACCACTGCACCCAACCTCTTGGCCGTTGCGCAGGCCTGAAGACCGGCAACCCCTGCGCCCATAATAAAGGCTCTGATGGGTTGCAGGGTTCCAGCTGCGGTCATCAGCATGGGCATAATGCGCGGTGATGCCGACGCGCCCATTAATACGGCTTTATAGCCGGCGAGGGTAGCCATTGACGAAAGTACATCCATGGCTTGGGCGCGGCTGATACGGGGTACCAGCTCCATGGCGATGGCGGTTATTTTCTTTTCGGCAAGTGTCTGGGCAACCTTGGCCGAAGCGAGAGGATCCATCATGCCGGCAATCAATTGGCCTTCGCGAAGGAGTTCAAGATCCGGGTCGCTGTTTTCCTGATTGGCGCCAAAGGACTGCACTTGAAGAATAATATCGGCATTGGCAAAAATTTCTTCTCTGCTCTGGGTGACGTGAACGCCGATGTCTTTGTAGGCGCTGTCGATGTAGCCGGCAGCCTCTCCGGCGCCTGATTCGATCAGAATCTCTACGCCTTTTTTGATCCATAATTCAGCGTTGGCTGGCGTCATGGCAACGCGGTTTTCGCCTTGCTTTTTTTCTTTGGGTATTCCTATCTTCACAATCTTCTCCATCACGAGATGGTTGTTTTCAGGGAGGCATACTTTACCTGCACAAGATGCCTGTTGGACAGGCATCTTGTGCAGGAATTTGCATACCGGTTATAAAAGCCAAAAAAATCAAATGGTTGGGTATGTATTTTTATCGCTGATTCTTGTTATTGATAAATCAAATAACTATAATCCTGCGTATATTCTCATCATATAGTGTCGCCTGTTTTGCGCATAGCCTCAGAATGTTCTGCGATGAGCAAATTCAGCCAGTTCCTGTAGAGCTTGTTTTTCCTTTGATGTTTGCAGCGTTGTTAATAATTCTAGTGCAGTCTGGCTGTGCTTTTGGGCTCTGTGCAGAGTGTAGTCTATGGCGCCTGTGTTCTCTATGGCGGCTTTAATTGCGTCCAGCTGTTCACGCCCGCCGTTGCGAATTGCGGCGCGAACGAGGGCTATCTGCTCGTCCGTGCCCTGGTTGAGAACATGGATAAGAGGAAGGGTTACTTTCCCTTCAGCCAGATCGTCGCCGATATTTTTTCCCATGTCGGCGCTCGCACCGGTATAGTCGAGAGCGTCATCAGTCAGTTGAAAGGCCATGCCTAAATGATGGCCGTAAAGGGCAAGGTTGGCGCGGGTTTCCGTATTTGCCTTGGCGATTACAGCGCCAACTTCTGCTGCGGCCTTGAAAAGCTGGGCGGTTTTTCTGTCAATAACGCTGAAATAATCTTTCTCTGTGACGCTGTCGTTGCCCGCATTAATCAACTGTTGAACTTCGCCCTCTGAGATAAGGTTGGTGGTGTCGGCGAGAATTCCCATGATCGCCATATTTTGCAGGGCGACCATCATCTGAAAAGATCTCGAGTAAAGAAAGTCGCCGACCAGAACACTGGGGGCGTTGCCCCAGCGGGCGTTGGCGGTGGCTCGGCCGCGGCGCAGCTCGGATGTGTCGACAACATCATCGTGGAGCAGGGTGGCTGTATGGATGAATTCAATAATGGTGGCGAGGGAGATGTGGTCACTTCCTCTATAACCGCAGGCTTTGGCCGACAGCAAAACCAGCAGTGGCCGCAAGCGTTTGCCGCCGGCATCTATAAGATGCTGGCCAATATTTTCAACAAGGCCGACGTCAGAGTGCAGTTGTTGAATAATGAGCGCGTTAACGGCTTCAAAATCGTCCCTGACGACATTATGAAATGGCAGCATAGGATATTGGGGCTATGTTGAAAGCATGGCATCCTAGGGGGGCAGGTTGCCACTGTCAAGAAATATGCCTTGTGCAGCGACCGCCAAGCCAGAGGCTGCACTGGCTGGAGCCAAACTTGCCATGTGGCGGTTAGAAAGACTTGCGCTGGATCTCATGTTGTCATAAAATTCGCGCCCTTATAACAAGGCCTCCCGGCATGGTGTCGAGGTGGCGAGAAAAAACGCTGTCTAAAATTGGAGCAGATTATGTATGCAGTTATTGTTAGCGGTGGTAAACAGCACCGCGTGGTTGAGGGCGAAACCCTTCGTCTTGAAAAGCTGGAAGTGGCCACTGGCGAAACCGTCGATTTCGACAAGGTTCTCATGGTAGCCGATGGTGATAACGTCAAGATTGGCGCACCCTATGTTGACGGTGGCAAGGTGACTGCTGAGGTCGTCAGTCATGGTCGTGGCGACAAGGTTCGCATTATCAAATTTCGTCGCCGCAAGCACTTTCGCAAGCAGCAAGGCCATCGCCAGTGGTTCACTGAAGTAAAAATCACTGGAATTAACGCTGGCTGAGGCCAGATGCACATAATTTGTACAGATTGAGACGTTAAGAGGATATTGAATCATGGCACACAAGAAAGCTGGTGGTAGTACACGCAACGGCCGCGACTCAGAGAGTAAACGCCTTGGTGTTAAATGCTTTGGTGGCGAACAGGTTTCCGCAGGCAGTATTATCGTGCGTCAGCGCGGCACCCGTTTCCGCGCCGGAACCAATGTTGGCATGGGGCGCGATCACACCCTGTTTGCAACAGCAGATGGTGAAGTAAAATTCGTGACCCGCGGTTCTGACAATCGCAAGTACGTTGAAATTGTCAACGCCTAAGGGTTTGGTCATTCAGGGTCGATCCTGCAGTAAGGAGAAAGCCCTAAAAAAGCCCCGCGACTGCGGGGCTTTTTTTATGGCTTCTAAGAAGAGATGTGCTTTTTTATCCATACAGGTTTACGCGCTACAATAGCGTGAACAATGGCGTGAGGTTTTACCGTGAAATTTGTTGATGAGGCTCCCATTAGAGTCTTCGCTGGTAAAGGCGGCAATGGCTGTCTGAGCTTTCGCAGGGAAAAATATATCCCCAAAGGCGGCCCCGACGGCGGCGATGGTGGCGACGGCGGCAGTGTCTTTATTGAGGCCAACGACAGCGTCAATACGCTGGTGGACTACCGTTATCAGCGCGTCTACCGTGCCGAGAATGGCGATGGTGGCAGGGGTGCCAATTGCCGCGGTAAAAGCGGTGGGGATCTGATTTTGTTGGTTCCCATAGGAACTACTATTATCGATGACGACACCCAGGAAATTCTCGGCGATCTCACCGAAAACGGCAGTCGTCTCAAAGTGGCGCAGGGCGGCTTTCACGGCCTTGGCAATGCCCGCTTCAAGTCCAGCGTCAATCGCGCTCCGCGGCAGACCACCAATGGCAGCCAGGGGGAAGAGCGCAACCTGCGTCTGGAAATGAAAGTGCTGGCTGACGTGGGGCTGCTCGGCATGCCGAACGCCGGCAAATCCACGCTGATTCGCGCGGTCTCAGCGGCGAAGCCCAGAGTGGCGGATTACCCTTTCACCACCCTGGTGCCCAATTTGGGGGTGGTGAGTACAGACCGCCATCGCAGCTTTGTTATTGCCGACATTCCCGGCCTTATCGAAGGTGCGTCAGAGGGTGCGGGGCTCGGTGTTCGCTTTCTCAAGCATTTGACAAGAACCAGGCTGTTGCTGCATCTGGTGGACATGTTGCCTGCAGATGGCAGTGATCCCGCTGACAATGCCAAAGCCATTGAGCGGGAGCTGGAGCGCTTCAGCCCCACTCTTGCCAAAAGAGATCGCTGGCTGGTGCTCAACAAGCTGGACTTGTTGCCGCCAAATGAAGCGGAGCAGAGCTGCCAGCAATTGATTGAAAAACTCGGCTGGCAGGGCCCGGTGTTTAAAATCATTGCCATTAACCAGACAGGAACCGATAAACTCTCCGCCGCGGTTATGGAGTACATCGAGGAGCTTAAAGACAGGGAGCGCAATGACAGCGAGGTCGCCAAGGCTGAGCTGGAAACCCAGCGGCGCATGCAGCGTGAGGCCAGAGAAAAAATCGAGGCCCTGCGCCAAAAACGCCAGAGCGGTAGCGATCAAATCGATGAAGATGAAGACGACTGGGATGACGATGATTGGGACGACGAGGACGATGTCGAAATCGTTTATCAACCCTGATTAAAAACTGACGGATTTACAGGTTTTATGTCAAGACGCAATATTGCCAGTGCGCAGCGCTGGGTTATAAAAATAGGCAGTGCGCTGCTGACTGCGGACGGCCGCGGTTTGGACAGGGTGGCAATGTCTGCCTGGGTCGAACAAATTTCAACCCTGCTGACCCAGGGTATAGAGGTTGTACTGGTTTCTTCCGGTGCAGTCGCCGAAGGCATGTCGCGGCTGGGCTGGAAGGTACGTCCTGAAACGGTTCACGAACTTCAGGCCGCAGCCGCCATCGGCCAGATGGGGCTGGTACAGGCCTACGAGTCCTGCTTTCAGCAGTATGGCCGTCACACCGCTCAGATTCTGCTCGATCACGATGATCTTTCCCATCGCAAACGCTATCTCAATGCCCGGCGCACCCTGCAGACATTGATTGACTTGGGGGTTGTGCCCGTCGTCAACGAAAACGATACCGTGGTTACCGATGAAATCCGCTTTGGTGACAACGACACCCTGGCAGCCCTCGTTGCCAATCTGGTCGATGCCGATCTTCTCGTCATCCTCACCGATCAGCAGGGGCTTTTTGACCAGGACCCCCGCGTCAATCCAGACGCGAAGCTGATCAGCGAAGGCCTGGCGGGGGATCCGGTTCTCGACGGTTTGGCTGGAGGTGGCGGCAGTGGCCTCGGTCGCGGCGGCATGATTACCAAGCTGCGCGCCGCCAAACTCGCGGCGCGCTCTGGAGCCAACACCTTGATTGCCAGCGGCAGAACAGCCAATGTGCTCGGCCTGCTCGCAGCAGGAGAGAATATAGGAACACTGCTGGTGGCCGCCAATGAGCCCATTGCCGCACGCAAGCAATGGCTCGCCGGGCAGTTACAACTGCGCGGTTCACTCAGTTTGGATGAGGGTGCGGTTAGGGTTCTTCTGGAGCAGGGCAAGAGTTTATTGCCCGTTGGGGTTCAGTCCCTTTCGGGTCGATTTAATCGCGGTGACCTGGTGTCCTGCCTCGCGCCTGACGGTCGCGAAATTGCCCGCGGCCTTATTAATTACAGTGCCGATGAAACCGGTAAAATCCTTGGCCTCGCCAGCAACCGCATCGCCGAAGTGCTCGGTTACTGCGACGACAGGGAGCTTATCCACCGGGACAACCTTGTGCTTATGTGACCTGGTGTTTACAGGTAATAAATTGTGATTGAAGAAATTCTGCAATCAGGGACAATGGCTGCATCGGAATAGCTTTGCAATATAGCATTGCAACAACAAGGAAAAGCACGGGAATACGTATGCCCTTGATACTGGGAATAGACCCGGGTTCCATTAAAACCGGATTCGGTATTATTGAAGCCAATGGCTCCAGGGTGACCTATGTTGCCAGCGGCATTATTCGCCTGCCAGCCGTGTCCCTCCCCGAAAAACTTAAAATGATCTGTGCGAGTCTGACAGAGATCATTGAGATCCATCGGCCAGAGGAAATGGCAGTGGAGGAAGTGTTTTTTGCCCGCGACCCCAGAGCCGCACTCAAACTGGGGCAGGCGAGGGGCGCCGCCATTGTCGCTGGTGTGCAGGCCGGTCTGGCGGTCTCCGAGTACAGCGCCAAAACCGTAAAACAGGCCGTCGCCGGCACCGGCGCCGCTGGCAAGGATCAGGTTTCACATATGGTTGTTCGCCTTCTCAAACTGGATGCAGCGCCCAAAGAGGATGCCGCCGACGCCCTGGCGGTGGCGCTCTGCCATGCCGCCAGCCGTCAAAGCGCCATCAGTATGGCCGGGAAGAGCACCGAGGCAATTACCCTCAAAACCCGATATGCCAGGGGCAGACTCAAGGAAATTCCACAGCGATGATAGGTCGTATCAGCGGTATATTGCTGGAAAAACAGGCTCCTGAACTTCTGGTTGACGTTCAGGGGGTTGGCTATGAAATCCATGTTTCCATGAACACCTTTTTTGGGCTTCCCGGAGTGGGGGAGAACGTCGTTCTGCACACGCATTTTGTGGTTCGTGAAGACGTCCAGCAATTGTTTGGTTTTGGCTCTATAGAGGAGCGCGCGCTATTTCGCAGCCTGATCAGGGTTAGCGGTGTCGGTCCTAAAATGGCGCTGGCGATACTTTCCGGCATGTCTGTGGCAGACTTTGTTCGCTGTGTTCGCGGCGGTGACGTCGCCAGCCTGACTAAACTGCCGGGCGTCGGCACCAAAACGGCGGAGCGCCTCCTGGTGGAAATGAAAGACCGTCTCGGCAAATGGGATTTACAGGTGGGAGCATCCTCATCACCAGATTTTTCGGTGGCCGCAGGCGCCCTGCCAAGAGACGAAGCGGAAAGCGCCCTGGTGGCGCTTGGCTATAAGCCCCAGGAGGCCGCGCGCATGGTCAGCCGTGTCCAAAAAGACCTGGGTGATGACAGCGCCAGCAGTGAAACCCTGATTCGCGCTGCACTTAAAAATGCCGTCAAGTAATCGAGGTCGAGGCATAAATATGCCGTCAACTGGGAAGTGCATACACCTATGATTGAGTCTGATCGTCTAATTTCACCGGCTGCCAGCGACAGCGAAGAACGTTTTGACCGAGCTATTCGGCCGCTGAGTCTCAATGATTATGTCGGCCAGTCTGTGGTTCGCGAACAGATGGATATTTTTATTCGCGCGGCGCGGCAGCGCAATGAACCTCTGGATCACACCCTGGTGTTTGGCCCTCCGGGGCTGGGTAAAACCACGTTGGCCAATATTATTGCCAACGAGATGGGGGCGAGCCTCAAAACCACGTCTGGCCCTGTGTTGGAGCGAGCGGGAGATCTGGCGGCGCTGATGACCAACCTGGAAGAGGGCGATGTGCTTTTTATCGATGAAATCCACCGCCTCAGCCCCATGATTGAGGAGGTGCTGTATCCGGCGATGGAAGATTACCAGCTGGATATCATGATTGGCGAAGGGCCTGCCGCCCGTTCAATCAAACTGGACTTACCTCCCTTTACCCTGGTCGGCGCCACCACCAGGGCGGGTTTGCTGACATCACCCCTGCGGGATCGCTTTGGTATCGTGCAGCGCCTTGAATTTTATTCCGTGGATGAGCTCGCCACCATTGTCAGCCGTTCGGCGCGAATTCTTGGTTTGCACGCAGATGCCAGCGGCGCTCTCGAAATTGCCCGGCGCGCGCGGGGCACTCCGCGAATAGCCAACAGACTGTTGCGCCGGGTGAGGGACTATGCCGAAGTGAAAGGGGATGGCCGCATCAGCGCCCTTATCGCCGATGGCGCTCTCACTATGCTCAATGTCGACAATACCGGTTTTGATCAAATGGATCGCCGCCTGTTGCTGGCAATTATCGAAAAATTTGACGGCGGCCCGGTCGGGGTCGACAGTTTGGCTGCCGCCATTGGCGAGGAGCGCGGCACCATCGAAGACGTACTTGAACCCTACCTAATTCAGCAGGGCTATATGATGCGCACCTCCAGAGGGCGAATGGCCACAGGGCTCGCCTACGGTCATTTTGGCCTTAAGAGCCCGGCAAAAATTGCTCAACAAATCGCCCTTCTCGACAATGAAGGTGACGGAGTCTAAGCGTGAACACTAAAAAGTTTTTATTTCCGGTGCGGGTCTATGTTGAGGATACGGATGCCGGCGGCATCGTTTATTACGTCAACTACCTTAAATTTATGGAGCGCGCCAGAACCGAGTGGTTTCGATTCCTGGGTTTTGAAAAACCGGCACTATTCCGAGAAAACCTGATGTTTGTGGTGCACTCCCTGAATATCGATTATCGCAAACCCGCTCGGCTTGATGACGCCCTGAACGTCAGTGTCAACGTTATCAAAGCTGCAAGAACTTTTTTTATTATGGAGCAGATCGTTAGCTGCGGGAATGAATTATTATGTGCAGCCGAAGTCAAAGTGGCCTGCGTGACCAGGGACACACTAAAGCCTTCGGCTATTCCCCAGGATGTGCGCAATGCCGCCATCCTTTAAGAACCAGGGCATACAAACCACCATCGACTGACCACTGAAATTGGCTGAAACCAGTTGCAACGAAGCTATAGGAGAACTACGTGACGGAAAATCTTTCAATCTGGGCATTGATTGCCGGTGCATCGCTGCCCGTACAATTTGTGATGCTCTTGCTTTTTGCCGCATCCGTTATTTCCTGGGCAATGATTGTGCAGCGGGGCATGTATTTGCGCAGCGCTGACAGCAACTTTCACGAGTTTGAAGATATCTTCTGGTCTGGCGTCGATCTGAACCAGCTCTTTGGCGAAATTAACGCAA
>JBFXIU010000119.1:0-10637 GCA_050175615.1 Porticoccaceae bacterium
AACCCTGATGGAAAACGCCCTGGGCTGCGTCGGCGAGCGCGCCGATTACAGCAATGGCGAGGATCTTTTTGTTCTTCCCGATTCCCGTGCCTCGGTGTTGTCGTCCTATGTGGTTAATGCCTACTGGATTGACGGTGTGGTCTATGAGCGAACCACGGGCAAAAAATACGCCTGGGATGGTATGGCCGAGATCAGCGCGCTGGACAATTCGGGGTTGTTGAAAGCCCTTATGGCGGAGGAGAGTCGTTTTATTTCGCCGCGCCAACACCGCGAAGTGCTGAGGGTAACGGCGAACGAGCCCGACACCGGTAATTGATCAGGGTTGCGTCGGCTCCGGGTTTTTCGCCGCCACATCGGCGGCCTTACCAGTTCACCCTGAAATACCAGCTCTGACCCAGATAAAAAGCGAACCCTGCCGACCTGGCGGCTCAAGTCGAAAATTTTTATGGTGTCCATTGCCATTTGGGCTTCCCTAAAAACAGCTGTCCGCATACTATCCAACCCTAAAAAAATTATACAAAAGCTATTACTCAAGAAAAAAGAGACTGGGTTTATGGTCATAGCGTTGGTGGTGATTTTTGTCGTCGGTTATGCGGCTATTGTCTTTGAGCATTCCGTCAAAATTAATAAAACGGTTCCCGCTCTCTTTGCCGGTGTTTTGATGTGGGCGCTGTGGGCTGTCTTCGGCAACACAGAACTGGTGTCCGAAGAACTCGAACACCACCTTTACGATATTGCCCAGATTCTTTTCTTTCTGATGGGGGCGATGACCATTGTCGAACTGGTGGACGCCCACCAGGGCTTCAAGATCATCACCAACCGCATCACCACCCGCAACGCCCGCAAGCTCATGTGGATCATCAGCCTGGTGACCTTCTTTATGTCGGCAGCACTGGATAACCTGACCACTGCTATCGTTATGGTGTCTTTGTTGCGTCGCTTGGTTCACGATGACAATCAGCGTCTGTTGTTTGTGGGCATGGTGGTGGTGGCGGCCAACGCCGGGGGCGCCTGGTCGCCCATTGGCGATGTGACCACCACCATGCTGTGGATTGGCGGCCAGATTTCCACCGGCGGTATTATTCATGCGGTGTTCCTGCCCAGCCTGGTGTGCATGCTGGTTCCCCTCAGCCTGGTGATGTTCAAGCTCAAGGGCGACATTATTCGCCACGATTACGACACCCATCACGCCATTGAAGAAGAAAGAGTTCGCGGCAGTAAGGTCATGTTTTTTGTTGGCACTGGCATGCTGCTGTTTGTGCCCGTGTTCAAGACAATCACCCATTTGCCGCCCTTTATGGGAATTATGCTTGCCCTCGCGGTGGTCTGGGCGCTGTCGGAAATCCTCCATGTCGATAAAACCGAAGAGGAGAAAAAACCCTACACCGCCATTCATGCGCTATCAAAAATTGACTCCTCAGCCATTTTGTTTTTCCTCGGCATTCTGCTCGCGGTAAGCACGTTGCAGGGCACGGGGGTGCTTGGCGACATGGCTCGCGCCATGGATGCGGGCATTGGCAACAGGGAGGTGATTGCCCTGGCCATAGGACTGTTGTCGGCGATTGTCGATAACGTGCCGCTGGTTGCCGCTGTGCAGAAAATGTACAGTTTTCCTATGGATCACGAAATGTGGTCGCTGATTGCCTACACCGCGGGCACCGGCGGAAGCTGTTTGATTATCGGCTCCGCCGCCGGTGTTGCCCTGATGGGCATGGAGAGAATCAACTTTTTCTGGTACGTGAAAAATATTTCTTGGCTGGCGCTGGCGGGTTATTTTGCCGGTGCCGGCACTTATATGCTGATGGCGTCGCTGTAGTGGCCGCAGGCGCGAGCTCTTCTACAGTTTGTGTCTTTGGTTGCAAAGCCGGCGCGCCTTTCAACCTGCCGGCTTAATGCGGTATAAGGATGTACCGCCCTTGGCCGACGAGCCAATACAAGCCCTTAAAATACAAGGAAGTTCGCGGATTTTTGCCAGTATTTTATAGCGGGGTTGGTAATAGCCGGGCAAACACCTTTTCCGCCGCCGTCAGGGTGAAGTCAATATCGGCGTCGCTGTGGGCGGCGGACATAAACCCCGCCTCATAGGCCGCTGGCGCCAGATAGACTCCCTCGGTGAGCATGGCGTGGAAAAATTTGCCAAAGCGGGCGCTGTCGCAGGCCATCACCTGCTGATAATTGCTGACGGTTTCTTCCTCAGTGAAAAACACCCCGAACATCGAACCCACATGGTTGCTGGTCATGGCAATTCCGGCGGCATTCGCCAGTTCCCTCAAACCCGTCACCAAAGCCTCGGTTTTGGCAAAGAGGGCGTCGTGAAAGCCGGGTTGCGACAACAGGTTCAGGGTGGTCAATCCGGCGGTCATGGCCACAGGGTTGCCGGATAAGGTGCCCGCCTGATACACGGGTCCCAGGGGCGCAAGCTGTTCCATCACCTTGCGTTTGCCGCCAAATGCACCCACGGGCATACCGCCGCCGATGACCTTGCCGAGGCAGATCAAGTCCGCCTCTATGCCGTAGCGGCCAACGGCGCAGCCGGGAGCGACGCGAAAGCCGGTCATGACTTCGTCGATAATCAATAGGGCGCCAGCGCTGGTGCAGCACTCCCGCAGGGTTTCCAAAAAGCCGGGCGCCGGGGGAATACAGCTCATATTGCCGGCCACAGGTTCGACAATAATACAGGCGATGTCGCCGCCAATGGCGGCAAAAACCTCGCGCACCGAAGCACTGTCGTTATAGGTGAGGGTGATAGTGTGATCCGCCAGCGCTGCCGGAACGCCGGGAGAGCTGGGAATGCCCAGCGTCAGCGCCCCTGAACCGGCCTTTACCAGCAGGGAGTCGGAGTGACCGTGGTAACAGCCTTCAAATTTGACGATCTTGTCCCGCCCTGTGAAGCCTCTGGCGAGACGGATGGCGCTCATGGTGGCCTCGGTGCCGGAATTGACCATGCGCACCATGTCCAGCCCCGGCACTAATTCGCAGAGCCTGTCAGCCAGGAGTGTTTCCAGTTCGGTGGGGGCGCCGAAGGTCAGGCCTTTGTCGAGCTGATGGCGAATAGCGGCGAGCACGTCCGGGTGGCCGTGGCCGAGAATCATGGGGCCCCAGGACTGAACATAGTCCACATAGCGTTTGCCGTCGCAGTCAAACAGGTAGGCGCCACTGGCGCTATCAAAAAACACAGGGGTGCCGCCGACAGCGCGAAAGGCGCGAACCGGTGAATTGACACCGCCGGGGATATGCCGCTGTGCAGCATTGAACAGGGACTCGGATTTGCTCATAACGGATTCCAGGTAAAAAACAGGGCTATTATCCAGACTAAGTCACGGGGTTGCCAGTCTGGATATTCAGCCAGTTACCGGACTTGGGGAAAGTTCTCACGCCTTAACTCTTGGAAATAGCGCTTGGCGGCGGCATTCACCCTGGGCGCCAATAGAAAGGTCGACACCATGGTGGGAATAGCCATTACTCCGTAGAGGCCGACGACAACGGCATTCACCATATCCAGTGACGCCAGCGCCCCGGCCACAATTAGGATGATATAGATCGGAGTGTAAAAATGCTGGCGCTGGGCGCCAAACAGGAAACCAAAGCATTTGGCGCCATAGAACCAAAAGGTCACGATGGTGCTGAAACTCAGCAGGGCGACCATCAGCAGCAGTAAAAAAATACCGCTGCGGGGAAATACTGTGGCGATGGCGCTAGCGGTGAGAGTTACTCCCTCAATACCGGAATTGTCCTGCCAAGCGCCAGTGAGCAGGATGATAAGAGCAGTACAGGTGCACACAATCAGGGTGTCAATCACGGGACCCGTCATGGCGACCAAGCCCTCTCGCACCGGCTCCCTGGTACGAGCGGCGCCGTGAGCCAGGGATTCAGTGCCGATTCCGGCTTCGTTGGAAAAAGCGCCGCGACTCACGCCAACCATAATAACAGTGCCTATGGTGCCCCCGGCTGCGGCCTGTCCGCTGAAGGCGTCGGTGATAATCAGCGTAAGCATGGACGGAATTTCTCCGGCGTGCTGGAACAGCACCACTGCGGTCATCCCCAGGTATAGCAACACCATGGCGGGTACCAGGCTGATGGTCACTTTGCCGATACGCTGGATGCGCCCCGCCACCACCATCAGCACCAGGGCTGCGAGAAGGCTGCTGGCGATGAAATCAAAGCCCAGATGATTATTTGCGCTCGCCAGGCCGACAGGCTCCGCCAGGGCGTGGCGCAGCAGCGCTACCATTTGGTTGGCCTGGAACACAGGCAGGGTGCCGAACATCCCGGCGATGGCAAAGAGCACTGCCAGTGGGTACCAGCGCCGCCCCAGCCCTTCCCGTATCACATACATGGGGCCGCCGTGGAGTGCGCCGGTGGAGTCGCGCCCCCTGTACATCACCGCCAGGGTGGCGGTAAAGAATTTAGTGGTGATACCCACCAGGGCGGTAATCCACATCCAGAACACCGCTCCGGGGCCACCGACACTGATGGCGATGGCGACACCAGCGATATTGCCCAGTCCCAGGGTGCCGGACAAGGCTGTGGACAGAGCCTGAGCGTGGGGGACATGGCCGGGATCGTCCGGGCTGTCGTACCGGCCGCGCAAAAGACCGATGGCGTGGCCGAAATGGCGAAAGGGGTGCAGGCGGGAATAGAGGGTCAGGAGCAGGCCGCCACCCACCAGCAACATCACCATCGGTGTGCTCCACATCAGCTCGGCAAAGGCGTTGAAAAATGCGGTCGTCCTGTCGAGGAAAATCATGAAGTAATGTTGGCGCCCTTAAAAGGGTTTAACGATGACCAGAATGACAATGCCCACCAGCATAAACACTGGTATTTCGTTAAACCAGCGGAAAAAAACATGGCTTTTGGTGTTGGTGTCGTTGCGCAACTGCTTCATGTAATAGAGGCAGAAATGATGGTAAATCAGCAGTAACACCACCAGGGCGATTTTGGCGTGAAACCAGCCGGAGCTGAAATAATACTGGGGCGACAGAGCCACCAGCCAACCGCCAAAGAATACCGTCGCGATCGAAGAGGGCGTGGCTATGCCTCTTGAGAGCTTGCGCTCCATCACCTTAAAGCGCTCCTTGCCGAGTTCGTCTTCTGTCATGGCGTGATAGACGAACAGCCTTGGCAGATAAAACAGCGCCGCAAACCAGCAGACAACACTGATAAGGTGAAAGGCTTCAACCCATGCAAACATCGTATTTCTCCTCGTGGCGGCCACCGGTGGCGGTGAAGCTCGGCTATTTCTTTCAGTGCTGCATTGTTTCAGACCTGATAGAAAGCCTCAATATCTTCCCTGGTGATTATTCCGCTAACGTCCGACAGCAGCGGCGGCGCTGGCCTGGTGACATAGACGGCGCTGGCGTTTTCCTTTTTCATCAACAGCCAGGCCTCCTGGAGGGTGGCCTCGGGGTGAATGGCATAGAGCTGGCGGCGTTCGGCGGGAATCGCCCGCAGATCTATAAGGCGATCCGGCGGCCACTGGCTGGTGTCTTCCTCGCTGAGGTAGCGTGCCAAATCTGCCGCGCGCAGCAAAAAGTGGGGTTCATCGAGGTCTGAGACAACAATCCAGGCGGGCTTGGCTTCGAGAATGGCAATGGCCTTGTGCCAGGGAATGTCCCGGGAGTGGTGAGCCAGGTTGGTGGACATGACACTGGCAACCCCGGTGCGATTGAGCATTTGCATGACCGGCGAAGTGAAGCGGGCGGGATCGTAGCCGATAAGAAATAGTCCCGGCAAGCGGCTCAGCATGCGCGCGGTGAGGGATGCACTGACAATAACCAGCATGCTCGGCATGATAATGGTGGGGTTGTGGGTCAACTCGAGAATGGCCACCAGGGCGGCCAGGGGGGCATTGAGCGCTGCCGCCATCATGGCGCCCATACCGAGCACCGCATAAAAGCCTGCGTTGGAGGTGCTGTCTGGGGACAGTGTTTGCGCCATAAGCCCTACGGCTCCCCCCATACAGGCGCCGAGAAAAAACATCGGCCCGATTCCACCGATGGGAACGCCCAGGGCAAAGGTCAGCGAAAAGAGCACCAGCTTGGCGACGATAATCACCGCCAGCCAGGCTAGGGGTATGGCGCCCATCAGGGCGCTTTGCACGGTGTCATAGCCAAGGCCAAGAATTTCGGGTACCAGGGTGCCTGTGGCGCCGGTGGCAACGCCAACAAGCGCAAACCGCCACCAATGGGAATAATCCCGAAAGCGCAGCAGACGCTTGTTGGCGTTGAGCAAGAGCGCCGCCAGCATGCCGATAAACATTCCGCAAAAAAGTAACCAGGGCAGCTCCCAGACGTTAAGTTCAAGGATGACGGGAATGGCGAACGCGGGGGCGCTGCCAAAGACAATGCGGCAAATAATGCTGCCGGTGACTGCGGCAATAATGATGGGAATAAACCCCGTTACTGTGTATTCCATCATCACCACTTCCATGGCAAAAATCACACCTGCCAGGGGCGTATTGAACGAGGCGGCAATTGCCGCCGCGATGCCGCAGCCGGTCAGCACCCGCAAACTGTTGTTGGGCAGCCGCAGCCACTGACCCAGAAGGCTGGAGCTGGCGGCACCGAGATGCACTGCCGGGCCTTCCCTGCCGCCGGAATGGCCGCTGATCAGGGCAATGGCGCCGCCCACAAACTGCAGAACCATATTGCTTGAGGCAAAGACCCCCTGGTGAAGCTGGTAGCGCTCGATGACATGGCTAACGCCCAAGCGGTGGCGGTTTTCGCGGAAAAAACTGTAGAGAAGGCAAAGCAGCAGGGAGCCGCCCACAGGCAGCAGAAACCGGGCACTAATGGAAAGGTCTTCGAAATTCTCGCTATTGCCGCCGGGCAGGCTGAACGCCAGTGGCCACTCAATGGCAATGCGAAAGGCGATGGCGATAGCGCTGGTGACCAGACCGCAAATCAGGCTCATAATCGCCAGCTGGGGCAGGGCTTCCGCATGAGCGAGGCGGCTGCGAAAAGCGGACATTGTGCGCTTGAGATCTTCCGTTAACACTGTGCGTTCTGGTGGTTTTCTCATGGTTGCCAGTCCTATCAGCCCGGGCATAAAGCACCTGAGCCGGGTTACTCTCATTGGCGACAGGCATTTGTGAATCAGCATTAAATAGGTATTGCCGCATCAACCTTGAGTTATTATAGGGAACCGATCAGGCTTATACAGTATGAAAATAGCGATCACGTTTACAAAGATGTCGATGGTGGCTGCCAGGCGCAGGCAGGGTTGCCGTGGTTAGTCGCCGCCAGCTCGCCATACTGCTGGTTAGCGCGCTGATAGCCGGATTGCTGCTCGGCTTTGCCTTTGGTGGCCGCATTTTCGGCGACGCCATGCTCGATTACCGCCGTATGGAAAAACAGCTGGCCGATGCCCAGGCGTTACTGGAGCAGCGGGATCAGGAGCTGGTTAACCTGACCATCGCCGACAAGGTCAATCAGTTAACCCAGGAAAAATTGCGCGAAAAAGTCACCGAGCTGCGCACCGAGCTGGTCAGCCTTGAAGGCGAACTCTACCTCTATAAAAACCTTGTTGACGACGACGAGAGGCAGCTGGGCCTAAGCCTTGAAAGCATCAGCCTGCGCAAAACCGGGGACGACAACAGCGTTCTCTATCAAATCGTGGTGCGTCGCAAAGAAGTGCTCAGCCAGACCATTGATGCAACGCTTTCAGTCTCCATAGAGGGGACTCTGCTGAAAATACCGGATACCATTTCCCTCAGTGAGGCAGACCCCGGCGCAGACGAAGACAGCATCAGCTTTCGCTTTAAGTACTTTAAGGTCATAGAGGGCACTTTTGTATTGCCGGAGCATTTTGTGCCCGAAAAACTGGTGTTGTCGCTCTATGAAACTGGACGCCCCAACTCCCTGGTGATCAAGGAATATCCCTGGCGGCTCTCTGAGTTCTAAGGACAGGCAAGGCCAGAGTTGAATTCGGCAGTGAAATCCATGTTAGAATACCTGAGCTTAACACTTGGTTATTGGTATATCCTGAAGGAGACCCATGTCTGTCGTTGAATCCTTTATGCCTACGGCGCTGCAAATCTCTCCGGCCGCCGTCGCAAAAGTCAAATCCTTGGTGGAGGAAGATGGCAATCCCGATCTCAAGCTTCGGGTTTTTGTCACCGGTGGCGGCTGCTCTGGGTTTCAGTACGGATTCTCCTTTGACGAGCAGATCGCCGAAGATGACACCCTTATCGAAGTCAATGGCGCCACTGTCGTCGTCGATGCCCTCAGCATTCAGTACCTTCAAGGCTCTCAGGTAGACTACGAAGAAGGGCTGCAAGGCTCCAAATTTTCAATATCCAACCCCAACGCCAAAACCACCTGCGGCTGCGGTGCATCCTTTTCCATGTAGGTTTTCCCTGTAGCCGTGCCCTCAAGCGGTTTTTTTGTACGGCAGCAGCGCCTGCGCCTGTTCCCTGTGGTGCTCGATATGAGCCTCTTCCTCCCGTAAAAAGCGGGCGATAGCTGCGGCAAACGCCGGTTCTGCAATCCAGTGCAGAGAGTGGGTCACCACAGGTTCAAAACCGCGAAGAATCTTGTGCTCCCCCTGGGCGCCGGCATCAAACTTCTTTAGCTTGCGCTCAATGGCGAAGTCGATGCCCTGGTAATAACAGAGCTCAAAGTGGAGAAAATCGAATTCTTTCAGGCAGCCCCAATAGCGGCCAAAAAGGCTGTCGTCGTCAAACAGATAAAATGCAGCGGCCACCACCTGATCGCCCTGGCGCGCGGTAACCAGCAAACAGTGTTCAGGCATGGTGGCGCCGACAAGGGCGAAAAAATCCGGTGTCAGATAACCCCTGGAGCCACTGCGTTTCAAATAGGTGCGCTGGTAAAAAATGGCGAACAACCGCCACAAATCCGCCGTAATCTCCGCGCCGCAAAAGCGCTCAATCACCAGCTGCTGCTCCGCCACCTGGCGGCGCTCTTTAAGCACCATCTTGCGCTTGCGGGAATTAAAATGGCCGAGGAAGTCATCAAAACTGCCGTAATCGCGGTTAAACCAGTGATATTGCACACCCTTGCGCAGCATTAACCTGGGGTCGCTAAACAGCGCTAAATGCTCGGCATCGGGAAACAACAAGTGCCAGCCCGAGGCCTGGTGTTGTGCGGCAACATCCAGGGTGCGCTCAATCAACTCCGCCGCCAGCGCTTCCCGGTTCGCCTGGGAGCCAAAACGCACTCTGGGCCCGGTCACCGGCGTAAAGGGAATAGCAGTGATCAGTTTCGGGTAGTAACTTAGGCCGTTGCGCTGGTAGGCATCCGCCCAGGCCCAGTCAAACACATACTCACCGTAGGAATGATTTTTAAGGTAAAGTGGCATAAACGCCAGGGTTTCGCCATTGCCCATAATGGCCTGGTGGCAGGGCTGCCAGCCGGTGGCGGCAACCGCGCTGCCACTGTCTTCAAGGGCGGCAAAAAATTCCGGGCGCAGAAAGGGGTAATTGCTCATAACAAACCAGATTGTTGAGCCGCAATAGTGCCGGTTTGTTGGCGGTACGGCAACAACAGAGATCGAGGCCTGATTAATAACGGCTAATTTAAGGCCAGATTATGGCTGATTATTTCGTTGCTTTGCGGCAAGCCCCGGTAATCATTCGCAATCCCAAAAAATTTGACGAAATTGTTTTTATTCCCCCCGACAGCAAAGACGTTACAAAGCTTAGGCAACTCTGATGAATGTCATTCCCGCGTAGGCGGGAATCTATAAGCGCTTGATTTTTCTGGACTCCCGATTGCGCTGGAGTGACGAAAGCGGAATTAATCAGAGTTTCCCTTATTGGAGAATTGTGCAAATTTATTGAAGGCAATATCGGAAAGGTAGCCCCCATCATTCTGGCAGGTATTTTTCACCGCCAATCTGTGATCATCCATCCCTTCATGGACGGCAATGGCAGAACAACAAGATTGCTAACCACGGCTATTTTGGGAAAGGCGGGGCTGGATCTTTTTGCCATCTTCAGCTTTGAGAATTACTACAACCGAAATATCACGCGCTACTTTAAAGCGGTCGGCCTTGAGGGTGACTACTACGATTTGGCAGAAGCTATAGACTTCTCCGAATGGTTGGAATATTTCGCCGACGGCATACTGGACGAGCTTCGCCGCGTGCGCAAAACGTTGCCGGAACAGGCCGAAACCAAGCCACGGATGGAACCCCACCACAGGCAAATACTGGCCTGTATAAAAAAGCACGGCAGCATCACCCAGAGGGAGTACGGTAACATCTCCTCCCGCAGCCTCGCCTCAAGAAAATTGGACTTTGATCGGCTGTTACAGCTTAAACTGATTGAAACCAAAAGCGCCGGACGCGGTACTTGCTATGTGCTCACTCCTTAAAGAAAGCAGTATGGCATGCTAAAAGCAAGACAAACTGGGTGCTTCGGCGTGGCTTGGAATAGCTTGAGGTTGTCGCGCATCAGAGTTAGTCTTATTCTCCGATAGGCTTGGATGTGAATCGATGATAGGCGAGCTTAGTCTGATCTTAAAATAGGCAAAATTGGGTGCCGCTCGATAAATTCTTATTATTGATTGTATTTTGGGTATAAGTTCTGCAGTAGACCAACTGCTAACATTAGTGTCGACGCCAATATCGTGGTAGATAATGCCAAGCGTTTTTTTCAAAATTTGAATGTCCGACTG
>JBFXIU010000120.1:0-10630 GCA_050175615.1 Porticoccaceae bacterium
GACACCGAGTTTTTCCAGTTCTCACTGGGACAGACGTTCTAGAGCCTGTGCACACGAATTGGATTGTCACTGTTGTGACTAAAAAAGCGCCAATTGAGGCGCGAGGAGTGAGTTTAGTGGATCTAAATGAACGACGAGCAACGACAAGTGGCGCTTTTTTAGCCGCAACCCCCTCTACCCCAAAAAAAGGGGCTGGGATCATTTTTGCCCCCAGCGTTGTTGGAATTCGCTTATTTGGAATGACCAAACCGCGCTCATTCCGCCTAGCTGGAGGCAAAAATGACCTCCAGCAGTAATAATCCAATTCGTGTAAACAGGCTCTGATATTCTTATTTAATTCCCAAAACCAACGGAGAAATTGTGTGAGTAAACTGAAAGTCACTTTAATGCTGGTGGCAACATTGTTAAGTACAGCGGTATTTGCTGCAGACAAGATTGCTGTGGTCGATCTCGGCGCCGCGATCTTTGGCTCCGAAATTGCTCAGAAGCGCCAGAAAGAATTGCAGTCGCAATCAGAGTATGCGGCCTTGCAGGCCAGATACGACAGCACGGCTGCGGATATAAAAGCCCTGCAAAAAGACGCTGAGTCCAAAAGCATGACCTGGTCTGAGGAGCAGAAAACTGAATTTCAGAAAAAAATGGAGTATCTCCGTGCCGACATTGAATTGACTGCGCGCAAGCTGGAGTCAGAAGTCAGAGGTCTGCAGAATCGCATCATTCGCGAGTTGCAGCCCAAGGCTCAGGAAGCCCTGCAGGAACTGGTTGAGCAGGAAGGCATTACCGTGCTGTTGAGAGCAGATGCCGTTATTACCGCGAAACCTGAAATTAATATCACTGCCAAGCTCACTGAACGCTTGAACAGTAAGACAAAGTAAATTAATTAATGACCACAGGTTATACCCTGCAGGCGCTGGCAGGCCACCTGGGCGTGCCCTTGAAGGGTGATCCCCTCTGCCGTATTCGCAGGCTTAACACCTTACAGGATGCTGGCGATGGCGAGCTGGCATTTCTTGCCAGTTCGGCCTATAGCCGCTATTTGGCGTCGACCGGTGCAAGCGCCGTTATTCTCAATGAGGATCACGCCCGCGATTACGGGGGTAATGCGCTTGTTGCCGCCAATCCCTATGTGGCTTACGCTCGCTTGAGTGCACTTTTCGACCCCCACTATCAGGTAACGCCTGGTGTTCATGCCAGTGCGGTTATTGCCGGTAGTGCCCAGGTTGCGGCCTCCGCATGCATTGCTGCCAATGTGGTTATTGAAGAAGGCGCAGTGATCGGGGAGCATGTCTATGTGGGTTCAGGGGTTGTTATTGGCAAGAACACCCTGGTTGGCGATCACTGTTATCTTCATGCGAATGCCACCCTTTATCATGGGGTTTCGCTGGGGCGCAATGTCATTGTGCACAGCGGCGCTGTTATAGGATCCGACGGCTTTGGTTTTGCCAACGAGGCGGGCAGCTGGGTGAAAATTCATCAGCTCGGTTCGGTGGAGATCGGCGATAATGTCGAAATCGGCGCCAACACCACCATTGATCGCGGCGCCCTGGGTAACACTCTCATCGGCAATGGCGTGATTATTGACAACCTGGTGCAAATTGCCCATAACGTGCGCGTCGGCGATAATAGCGCCCTCGCTGGTTGTTCTGCCATCTCCGGCAGCTCCCGTATTGGCAAAAACTGTGTTCTTGCCGGTGGTGCAGGACTGGTGGGGCACATTGAGCTTTGTGATGGTGTTACCGTTACGGGTCGAACCATGATTACCAAATCGATCACTGAGCCTGGAGTGTATTCATCGGGGACGCCGTTTTCTGACAGCGCCCGCTGGAAAAAAAATGCTATTCGTTTCGGTCAGTTGGATTCGATAGCGAAAAGGCTGTCTTCTCTCGAAAAAGGGAAGCAGGACAAAGAGTGAACCATTACCAGCAAGATTGTTAAAGGCTATTCATGGAAATCAATGAAATTAAAGAGTTTCTGCCCCATCGCTATCCATTCTTGCTGGTGGATCGCGTTCTTGAGTTGGAGCCGGGTAGTCATATCCTCGCCTATAAAAACATTACTGCCAACGAAGAGGTCTTTAATGGCCACTTTCCCCATGCGCCCATTTTTCCGGGGGTCATGATCATCGAGGCCATGGCTCAGGCGGCGGGGATTCTCGGCTTTGCCACTGTAAACAAGCGCCCCAATGAAAAGACGCTCTACCTCTTTGCCGGCGTCGACGGCGTGCGCTTTAAGCGCCAGGTTGTCCCCGGGGATCGCCTTAGCCTGGAAGCCAATATAGATTCGGTAAAACGCAACATCTGGCGTTTTAACTGCAAGGCAACCGTCGATGGCAACCTGGCCTGTGAAGCCCGTTTGCTTTGTGCCCTCCAGGAATTGGATTAAGGCTTTAAAACACAGGAGACAGGCAGTTGATCGACCCTCGCGCGATTATTGATCCAAGTGCGGTCATCGGTGAAAACGTCAGTATAGGCCCCTGGACTATTGTCGGTGCCGACGTCGAAGTAGGCGATAATACCGTTATTAATTCCCATGTTGTCGTCAAGGGGCCGGCGCGCATTGGCAAAAATAACCGGATTTTCCAGTTTTCCACCATCGGTGAAGATACCCCTGACCTTAAATACAAAGGTGAAGCGACGCGCCTGATTATCGGTGACAACAACACCATTCGCGAAGGCGTCACCATTCACCGCGGCACCGTTCAGGATAAGGCTGAAACGCGAATTGGTGATAACAATCTGTTGATGGCCTATGTCCACATCGGCCACGACTGTGTCGTGGGCAGCAACTGTATTCTGGTCAACAACGCCTCTCTCGCCGGCCATGTGGTTATGGGGGATTGGGCGATACTCTCCGGCTATGTATTGGTGCATCAGTTTGTCAGTATTGGTGTCCATGCCTTTGCCGGGGCTGGCACCTTCCTCACTCACGACTTGCCTCCCTACGTGATGGCGATGGGCAGTCCCGCAGAAGCGCGAACCATCAATGCAGAGGGTCTGAAACGTCGCGATTTTAGCCGTCAGCAGATAGCGGCTATCAATCAGGCTTACAAAATCATTTATCGTCGCGGACTCAAATTGGCAGAAGCCATCGCCGAGCTCGATGCCATGACAGATGAGGTGGAGGTCATTCAGCCCCTGGCGGACTTCCTGCGTCAATCCTCCCGGGGTATCGTCCGTTAGCCCCTATTGGTTACTTGTGGACAGTTGCCCATGGCTCAACCCCTGAAAATCGGCATCGTCGCCGGCGAAGTCTCCGGAGACCTTCTCGGCGGGGAATTAATCAGATGCTTGCGCACGCATTTTCCCGATGCCGAATTTCAGGGTATGGGTGGGGAAACCATGATTGCCGCGGGCCTGCAGTCCCTGTTTCCCATGGATCGCCTTTCGGTGATGGGTTTTGTCGAACCCCTGAAACGATTGCCCGAGCTGCTGCACATTCGCAAAACCCTTTACCGCCACTTTCTCGACTGGGGCGCCGATCTGGTGGTGGGTATTGATTCGCCGGATTTCAATCTGGGGCTTGAACTGAAGCTGCGCCGCTGCGGTGTACTTACCGCCCACTACGTCAGCCCTTCGGTGTGGGCCTGGCGTCAGGGGCGGGTGAAAAAAATAGCTCGAGCCGTGGATCTCATGCTTACCCTGCTGCCTTTTGAAAGCGATTTCTATCGTCAGCACCAGGTGCCGGTTGCCTTTGTCGGCCATCCGCTGGCAGACCGCATTCCCTTGGCGGATTCGACGTCTGCCGGTGCTGACCTTGAGGCCGACAAAGTTGCGGCGCGGGTCAGTCTGGGGCTGGACTCTACAGCCCCTCTGCTTGCCATTATGCCCGGCAGCCGTGGCTCGGAAGTTGCCCTGATGGGGGATCTGTTTCTGCAAGCAGCGCGGCAATTGCACAGGGAAGCGCCGCAGCTCAAGTTTGTCATTCCCTCTGCCAACAGTGCCAGGCACAGTGAAATCAGCCAGCTTCTCAGTCAATATCCAGATCTGCCGGTAACCCTGGTGGCGGGCAACTCCCACACGGCAATGGCGGCCAGCGACGCGGTTTTATTGACATCGGGAACCACTGCGCTTGAAGCCATGCTGCTGAAAAAGCCCATGGTGGTGGCCTATCGCCTGGGCGGCGCGTCCTTCTGGCTGGCATCCAAGCTGGTGAAAACTCCCTATATTTCCCTGCCGAATCTGGTGGCGGGTGAGCCGCTGGTTCCCGAGCTGATTCAGGATCAGGCCAATGTTGCCAACCTGGTGACAGAAACCAGAGCCATGCTCTTTGACAAGGATAAGCGCCGCTTTCTCGAATCTACCTTTACCCGCCTGCATCAATCACTGAGCCTGGGCGCCAGTGCCACCGCCGCCAGCGCGCTGGCGAAAATGATCAATGAGCGCCGCCAGCATGTTCAGCGATCTGTTTGACTATCGGGAAATATCGGGGCTTGTCGCCGGGGTTGATGAGGTGGGTCGCGGCCCCCTGGCCGGGGATGTGGTCACGGCGGCGGTTATTCTCGATCCCAACAATCCTGTTGCCGGTCTCGGTGATTCCAAGGCGTTGACGGAAAAGCGCCGCGAGCAACTCTTTGACGATATTGTTGCCAACTGCCTGTGTTTTTGCATTGCTCGAGCTTCTGTCAAAGAGATAGACAGCCTCAATATTCTTCAGGCGACAATGTTGGCGATGACCCGCGCGGTGGATGGCCTTGCAATCAAGCCAGATCACGTTCTGGTGGACGGCAACCGTCTCCCTAAATGGCAGTATTGCGCTACAGCTGTGGTCAAGGGGGACGCCAGGGTAGCGGCCATTGGCGCCGCCTCGATCCTTGCCAAGGTCACCAGGGATCGGGAAATGACAAATTTCGACGATCTTTATCCCGGTTACGGTTTTGCGAGCCACAAGGGTTACGGCACTAAAGTCCACCTTGAGGCGCTCGGTCGCCTGGGCGCTACCGCCATTCACCGCCAGTCATTTAAACCCGTCAGGGATGTGGCTCTGGCAAAGGAAATGTCCGCGCAAAAATAATTCAAATTTTTGATCAGGTCGCCAGCTCACAGCAATCAGTTGCCCTATTCAAAGCCGCCTTTGTTAGAATCTGTGGCTTTCTAACGGCAACTCCCGGGCAACAGCGCAATGGCTTCTGATCCACGTTTTATACATCTGCGGGTTCACACAGAATACTCCCTGGTGGATGGGATTGTTCGCATCAAACCCCTGATCAAAGCCTTGACGGCGGCGGCGATGCCCGCGGTTGCCATCACCGATGCCTGTAATCTCTTTGCCCTGGTCAAGTTTTACAAGGCGGCGCTGGCCGCTGGGATCAAGCCGATTTGTGGCAGCGATTTAAAAATGGTTACCCCTGGCGCCGACGACCTGCCATCTGCCCTTACCTTGCTGGTGCAGAATAACGTCGGCTACCACAATTTGACCTGTCTTATTTCCCGGGGTTATCAGGAAGGCCAGGTGCAGGGAAAGCCCACAATCCACAGGGGGTGGATTGAGGAGCGCAGTGACGGCCTGATTATGCTCTCCGGCGGTGTCAATGGTGATATTGGCCGCGCGCTCCTCGCCGGAAAAATCGCACTGGCCGGGGAATTGCTGGATCATTGGATGGGCGTCTTTCCCCAGCGCTTTTATCTGGAGCTGACCCGCAGTGGCCGCAGCGGTGAGGAGGATTATATTCATGCCGTTATGGCCTTGGCTGCGGAAAAAAATTGCCCGGTTGTCGCCACCAACGAAGTCTGTTTTCTCAGTGAAGATCAGTTTGATGCCCATGAAGCTCGAGTGTGCATTCACGATGGCCGCACGTTGGACGATCCGCGCCGGGAGCATCGCTACAGCCCTCAGCAGTATCTGCGCACTCAGGAGGAAATGGCGGAATTGTTTGCCGATATTCCCGAGGCTCTGGCCAATACTCTGGAAATTGCCAAGCGTTGTAATCTGGAACTGGAGTTTGGCAAATACTATCTGCCGGAATACCCCATTCCCGAAGGTATGACCACAGATAGCTACTTTGACAAGCTGTCCTATGAGGGCTTGGAAAAGCGTTTCGAAATCATTCTGCCCGACAATACTCCCGACAGAGCGCAGAAAGTGGAGGTCTACAAGAATCGCCTGCGTTTTGAACTCGATATTATTGAACAGATGGGCTTTCCCGGTTATTTCCTCATCGTTATGGACTTTATTCGCTGGGCCAAGCAAAACCGCATTCCGGTAGGGCCGGGTCGCGGCTCCGGCGCCGGTTCCCTGGTGGCCTATGCGCTGGAAATTACCGATCTCGACCCCCTGGCCTACGACCTCCTGTTTGAACGCTTTCTCAACCCCGAACGGGTATCCATGCCTGACTTTGATATCGATTTTTGCATGGACAACCGGGATCGCGTCATCGCCTATGTGGCGGATACCTATGGCCGCGACGCCGTCTCCCAAATTATCACCTTTGGCACCATGGCTGCCAAAGCCGTGGTGCGGGATGTGGCGCGGGTGCAAGGCAAATCCTACGGCCTTGCCGACAAGCTGTCGAAAATGATTCCCATGGATATCGGCATGACCCTGACCAAGGCTCAGGAGCAGGAGGAAACCCTGCGGGAATTCCTTGCCAATGATGAGGAGGCGGCCGAGATTTGGGAGATGGCGCTGCAGCTGGAAGGGGTTGCCCGCAATGTCGGCAAGCACGCCGGTGGCGTTGTTATTGCTCCCACCAAGCTGACGGATTTTGCGCCATTGTACTGCGATGAAACCGGCGGCAGCCTGGTGACTCAGTTCGATAAAGACGATGTTGAACAGGTCGGTCTGGTGAAGTTTGACTTCCTCGGCCTGCGAACCTTGACGATTATTGACTGGGCCGTCGCCATGGTTAACGTCAAGCGCGAGAAAAATGGCGAAGAGCCGGTGGATATCAATCTCATTCCCCTTGAGGATATCGACGTCTACAGGCTGATGCAGCGTGCCGAAACCACAGCAGTGTTTCAGCTCGAATCCCGGGGCATGAAAGAGCTGATGAAAAAACTGCGCCCCGACTGCTTTGAAGATATCGTCGCCCTGGTGGCGCTATTCAGGCCGGGGCCGCTGGAATCCGGCATGGTCGACGACTTTATCAACCGCAAGCACGGCAGGGCAGAGGTGGCCTATCCCCATCCCCAGTACCAGCACCAGTCGTTAAAACCGGTGCTTGAACCCACCTACGGCATTATTCTCTATCAGGAACAGGTGATGCAGATTGCCCAGGTGCTCGGTGGTTACTCCCTGGGGGGCGCGGATCTGCTGCGCCGCGCCATGGGCAAAAAGAAACCGGAGGAAATGGCCAAACAGCGCATTCTGTTTATGAATGGCGCCAAAGACAACGGTATCGACGCAGAGTTGGCGAGCAATATTTTTGATTTGATGGAAAAATTTGCCGGTTATGGCTTTAACAAGTCCCACTCCGCTGCCTATGCCCTGCTGGCTTATCAGACCGCCTGGCTCAAGCACCATTATCCGGCGGAATTTATGGCTGCGGTGCTGTCGGCGGATATGCAGAACACCGACAAGGTGGTCACCCTGGTTGATGAATGCCGCACCATGAACCTCACTATTACGCCGCCGGATGTCAATCTCGGCCAATACGGTTTTACCGTTTCCGCTGGCGGTCATGTGGTTTACGGTCTGGGCGCCATCAAGGGGCTGGGGGAGGGGCCGGTGGAGAGCATTATTCAGGCAAGGGGCGGCAAACCCTTTAAGGATCTGTTTGATTTCTGCGCCCGTGTCGATTTGCGCAAGGTCAACAAACGGGCGTTGGATGCCCTGATCCGCTCCGGTGCGCTGGACTCCATTGGCCCTCAGGGCGACCCGGGTTTCGGTCGCGCCGTTATGCTGGCGGCTATGGAGGAGGCCATCAAAATGGCGGATCAGCAGAGCCGCAATGCCGCCAGTGGCATGGGGGATCTATTTGGAGCATCCGTCTCCGAAAGTGCCCCGGAAATTGGTTATCAGGGTTACAGCCGCGTGCGCCGCTTCAGTATCAAGCAGCGGCTCAACGGCGAAAAAGATACTCTGGGGCTTTATCTGACAGGGCATCCGCTGGACGAATATGTGGATGAACTCAGTCATGTGGTTAAAGATCGCATTAACTATATCAAGCCTTCAAAAGAGACTCAGCTGGTTGCAGGTCTGGTGGTGAGCATGCGCGCCATGAAAACCAAAAAGGGCGACAGCATGATGTTTATGGTGCTCGATGACCGTTCCGGGCGCCTCGAAGTGGCGGTGTTTGCCGATGCCTATCGCGAATATCGCGACAAAATCACCAAGGATGCCGTATTGATTGTTGAGGGCGTAATTAGCGAAGACGATTACTCCGGCGGGTTGAAAATGCGCGCCAGCAGCATTAAAACCCTCATGGAAGCCCGCCAGAATTATGTGCACAGCATTCGTATTTCGGTTAACCCCGAAAAGCTTCGCCGCGAGCCTCTGGCAAATCTGGCCAATATTCTTCAGCCCTACAGGGAAGGGGGGTGTCCCGTGGTGGTTCACTATCAGGTCGAGGATGCCGAGGGCGATCTGGTGTTGCCGGAGCATTGGCGCGTGACCCCGGAAGATGAACTGATCACCAAGCTGAGGGACAGCTACGGTATTTCCGCCGTACAAATTCAATATCATTAACCTGGAAATTACAGGGTAGCGTTCGAAGCCCGGATGGTGCATTGGTATAACAGGCTTAAAGGTCATTGCGGCTCAGTAGCAGTTTGCTATCGGCTGCGTTTGCCTGTTTTCCTTGATCCCGTCCCAGTTGAGGTGCTCGCTTCACGCTGCTATGGCAGCGTTTATGCTCAAATCAGCCAATCCCGGCGCGAAAGTTCAGGCAACTGGTACAACTTCCTGATTAAAGCTTCATTGTCTGGCGCGTTGTGGGGTTTAAAATGATTCGCTGTCACACAATGTAACAAAATATCTGGCAGGCTTATTGCAGCGCCTGAAAAGGTGGCAAAAATTGCTCGCCATGCTCGTTATTATGAAGTTTTCTGGCGCTTGCTCTGTTGCCCTTATCAGATACCCAGCGATCTTGTCAGAGGAATGTGTTATGAAAAAACGCTTGGCTGTCTTTGTGGCTTCAAGCCTGTTCACTGTTGTAGCGGCTGCAACCTCTTTTAGCGAGGATCAAATCCTTCACGCCACCTTTATCGCCTTTCAGCAGCCCGGCGTTGTAACTGCAGAGGAAATTCGTCATAGCCGGGAACTCCTGGTTGCCGCAGCCCGGCAAGGGCATTCACTGGCGCGAACCGTCGTTGTCCGGCAGTACAGTCCCGAAAAATTTGCCCTGATCACCAGTGCTGACCAGTCATCAGTGATGGTCGAACAACATCAATAATGGCACTGCGCAAACTTCGAAGAATTGATCGAAAATGTGCTGAAATGCCCGCGTGCGCCCTTTAAGTGGCAGTATTTCTGTCTTTCCAGTCTCGATTGTGACAACCAATTTCCCTCCCTGCTGTCCTCAGGGCTATGGGTAGGGGGATAAGTTGCGTATAATAATCGGCAACCTTTGCCGCCCCGCTGTTTGAGACAGGATTTCCTAAAAGAATGAACTTGAACTATCTCGACTTTGAGCAACCCATTGCCGAACTTGAAGCTAAGATCGAAGAATTGCAACTGGTTGGCAACGACAATGACCTCAATATCTCCGATGAGATCGCCAAGCTTAAGGACAAATCCCGACGCCTGACCGAATCCATCTATGCCAACCTCAGCGCCTGGGATATCGTCAAAGTGGCTCGCCATCCCCAGCGACCCTACGCCATGGACTATATCAACCGGGTTTTTGAAGATTTTGACGAGCTTCACGGTGACCGCCATTTCGGTGATGACAAGGCCATTGTCGGGGGTATCGCCAGGCTCGATGGCCGCCCCGTGGTCGTTATCGGTGAAGAAAAAGGCCGGGGCGTCAACGAGAAAGTCTATCGCAATTTCGGTATGCCCAAGCCCGAAGGCTATCGCAAGGCTTTGCGCCTGATGGAAATGGCCGAGCGTTTTAAATTGCCGGTTTTAACGCTTATCGACACACCTGGAGCCTATCCGGGTATCGATTCTGAAGAGCGCGGCATCAGTGAATCTATCGCCCAGAACCTGGCGGTGATGTCACGCTTGCGCACGCCCATTATCTGCACAGTGATCGGTGAAGGCAGCTCCGGCGGCGCCATTGCCATTGGTGTTGGCGACAAGCTCAATATGCTCCAGTACGCCACCTACTTTGTCATTTCTCCCGAAGGCTGTGCCAATATTATCTGGAAAACCGTTGACAAAGCGCCCCTGGCGGCGGAAGCCATGGGGGTGACTTCAAAAATTCTTGAAGAGCTCGGCATCGTCGACGAAACCATTCCAGAGCCCCCAGGTGGAGCCCACCGGGATCTGGAACTGATGGCCAACACCCTTAAAACGCGGTTGGTTACTCAGGTGGATCAGCTTAAGTCTATCCCTGTGGATGAACTGCTGAAAAAACGTTTCGATAGGCTGATGTCCTACGGTAATTAGTTCCGGTATCGGTCGGCTCGTGATGGTTTCCTTCGCCAGCCAGCTCCTCACCGGCCATCTTGCCTTTCTTGCAGGTGCGTCCCGTATTTAAATTGCCTACAGCGGTGGCCTCGATACCTCCGTACTGCTTCGCGCTGCCAGC
>JBFXIU010000121.1:0-10464 GCA_050175615.1 Porticoccaceae bacterium
ACTGCCTGGCTCATCGGGATCGAATACTCTGGTATCAAAACGCCCCATGGCTCTGGCATCGCCGCTGGTCCAGTGGACATCATTGTTATCAAACTGAAGGTGGTGAGTGCCAAAACAGGTGTCGACGGGGACGATCTCCCCGGTTTTGGTGTCCAGATAGCCCAATTGGCGATGGTGGCCATAGCTGGTGATAAATTCTGATTGTTTACAAAATTCCGGCAAGTCTTCGCCCCATTCCCTGCGGGTTTGAATAGTGAGCCAAAGCTTGCCCTCAGCGTCCAGCATGTGATTGTGAATATTGGCAGGATTGTTATATTTGCCTTCGTGGACAGTGGCACCCCCTGGCGCGGGGCTCCCCAGCGATCTGCTGCCAAAAAGTGTGGGCTCGCCACCACCCAGGGGCACATAGGTATTTTCCCCCCAGGGAGTCGTCCAGCCCCACTCCGCCATTGGCATTTTCACTTCGTGAGCTGAATGCTTGACAGGGTCGACCCAAATCACCCGGTCATTGGCCATATCTATACCATAAACAGGGCCATCGGGATAAAGGTAGGGATTGCGCTTATCTGTGGAAATTTCATCATGGGCATAGGTATAGAGATCGCCCCACCCCCATTGAGTAATCACCACATTTCTCTCGATACCCTTTGGCCTCGACGGCTTGACTCCAGGGGTTTCGCCATTGGCGACACGCTCGCCCAAATCGCCAAGCACATCCAGCACCAGATTGAAATCCAATTCCGTGGCTATTTGAGGCATTATCTCTGCTTTTTTCAAACCCATTTCGTAATGCGACCGGCCAGGTATGGATCTGGTCACCACACTGCCCAGTTGGTGGCACACAATACAATTAAGTTTAAATTGCGCCAACCAGGTCTCCTGGGTGTAAGCATAGTCAAGCTGGGAAACAGCCTCTGCGGCCGGTGGCTGAACCATAGTCAGCCAATAATTGGCGGGATAAACTGCAGCGGCCTCTTTCTCAGTGGCCGCTGCCTTTACTGACAGCGACAGGTTATCGCCTGGCTCCGCCGCCACTTTTTTTGAATCTGCCAAGCCATACCCTCTAACCCAAAGCCGGTACGAAGCCTTGGGCAACTGGGGGAGTACAAATTTGCCATCGTCATTGGTAACGACAATTTTTCGATAATCTGTCGGCAAATCACTGGTCTCAGCAACAACCCAGACACCAGCTTCCGGCGAGCCATTGGCATTGGTGACCCTGCCTGAAATAAAATCGTCCTCGGCAAAACTCAGGGATGCCGCTGCAAATGTGGCCACAAACAGATAGTTGCGTTTATATGACATGGAAAACCTCCAAAAAAGATTATTTTTTCTGGCAGCAACACTCTGGAGCTTTAACGGCGCAACCTCAGCACTGCAAATTTGACAATCACAGCCAAGTCTCAACACCCTTTGTACCAGCACCGCAGCCAGAACCAACAATGTCGCAATAAATAAAAGGAAACACTCCATTAGTATTTTTTCCTTTTCCACCTTATAATTATTACGAACTTGCGTCGAGTTACACTCCCATGCAAAACTATAGGTGGAACCTTTCCCGGCGGCAATAAAACCTTTGATAAAAACGTTTTCGACTTGATGCAAGTCAATATATAGATGGCAATACTGAAATTTTCAATCGGAGTTTATTCTATTGGCCGCTATACCAGACTGGTTTTGATAACCTAAGACTCTTAGTAAGTTTGATTATTTCAAATTCGGCTATAACAACAGAGAAAACCACCCATGCGGACGACCCACCCATGAAGGCACTCCAGAAGACTGAGCCTGAACAAGCCGAACCTTTTTTCGGCGGCCATAAATCCTATGTCCTTTTTATTTGCTTCCTGGTTTACACGTTTAACTATGTCGACAGACAGATTCTGATTATTCTGGCCGAACCCATCAAAAACGAATTTGGTTTGTCCGACTCCCACCTCGGCTTTCTGACTGGAACCGCTTTTGCACTTTTTTACGCTACTCTGGGCATTCCTATTGCACACCTTGCCGACCGCCTAAACCGCGTTAATATCATCGCCATTTCTCTGGCCATCTGGAGCGCAATGACTGCACTTTGCGCCTTTACAACCAATTTTGCCCAGCTTGCCGCAGCAAGAATTGGCGTTGGCATAGGCGAGGCTGGGGGCAGTCCGCCATCTTCATCCTTATTATCCAGTTACTTTCCGGTCAAACAGCGCTCTACCGCCATGGGTATTTATGCCCTCGGCCCCACCGTTGGCCTGCTTCTCGGCTTTATTGTCGGCGGCTGGGTCAATGAGTTCTACGGCTGGCGGGTAGCCATGCTGGTGGTGGGTCTGCCAGGACTCTTGCTGGCCATTGTCCTTAAACTCACTGTCAGGGAACCACAACGAGAAAATATCACGACCCCAGCCTCCAACCAGAACGTTACCTCGTTTAAAGAAACCGTAAAAACCCTGTTCGCTATCAGATCCTTTCGCTGGGTCAATGCTGGCGCCACGATTACCGGTTTTAGCGTGTATGGATTTATGGTATGGACACCTATCCATCTCATTCGTCAGTTTGGCCTGTCAACGGGGGAAGTGGGCACAGCCATAGGGCTGGTGGCGGGTATTGCCGGCAGTATTGGCATCTTTGGCGGCGGATTTCTCGCCGACGCACTATCGAAGCGCAATATCCGCTGGCAGATGCGCATTCCAGCCATCACTACGCTGATCTTTTTTCCGCTCATTCTGGTGTTTTTAAATGCCAGCTCGCCAACCATGGCCATTATTTTACTGATCCCAGCCTATACGGTCGCTCTAGCCTATACCGGCCCGACATGGGCTGCGCTGCAGAGTGTGTCACCTCCGCATATGAGAGCAATGGCGGCGGCGATCATGCTTTTTCTGGTCAACCTCATAGGTCTTGGCTTTGGCCCACAACTGATTGGCATTATGAGCGATGTACTTGGCAAAACCATGGGTTCAGGGGCGCTAACCTACGCTATAGGACTGAGCGGCACACTAACGTTACTGGCAAGCCTGTGCTATTTCCTGGCCTCAAGATCTCTGCCCGAAGATATCCAGGAGTAAACCTGAGGATCAAACCTTAACCATAAACATAAAGGATCAATCATGTCACATTATCTGAGTACCGATGACGACTACCAACTCGGCCCTTACAAGGGCAAAGCCAACCCCCTCGCCTATCCGGAAATTGTCATTAACGATGTCTTTACCGAAGATGAAAAAATCTGGGTGCCTCTTGGAGATCAAATTTGGTCGCGCCCTCTCTGTTTCAATATTGCCGAAGGTTATTTCACCCACATTCTCAGGGTTCGCAAAACCGGCGTCTTCAACCGCCACAGACACGGCTCGCCAGTGCACGCTCTGGTTTTAAAAGGCTGCTGGGGTTATCTGGAGCGCGACTGGATTGCCACCGAAGGCAGCTATGTCTACGAGCCCCCTGGCGACACCCACACCCTCTACCTGCCCGAAGGCGTGGAAGAAATGATGACCTTTTTCTATACCCCCGGGTCGCTGGTGTTTGTCGATCCCGATGGCAATATGACAGGTTTTGAAGATGTTTTTAAACGACTGGAAAAGTGCCAGGATTATTACGAGGAAATTGGTCTCGGCAGGGATTTTGCCAAGCAGTTTGTTCGTTAAAAATCAGCACAGTTAAAGCAGGTGGCTAGAGGATTATCGCCATGACAAACGATCTGAACGGAAAAGTCTGGTGCATCACTGGCGCGTCCACAGGACTGGGGCGCGCCATCAGCGAACATGTTATCCGTCGCGGTGGTTTTTTGCTGGCAACAGCCCGCGACCCGGCGACGCTTCGCGACCTTGTCGATATATCCCCCGACAGAACTGCTGTGGCCAAACTGGATGTCACCAGTAATGACGACATTACCACTGCCATAGCCTTTGCCAAAAACCGTTTTGGCCGCATTGACGTTTTAGTGAATAATGCGGGTTATGGCTTTATCGGCGCAGTCGAAGAGGCCAGCGACGACGAAATTCACCACCAGTTTGACGTCAATTTTTTTGGCCTTGTCAGCATGACGAAAGCGGTTTTGCCGCTGATGCGAGCGCAGCGTTCTGGAACCATCATCAATTTGTCCTCCATTGCCGGTGTACGCGGCGGCAGCGGTGGTGGCTATTATTCCGCCACCAAATGGGCTGTAGAGGGTCTTTCCGAGGCTCTGGCCGCTGAAGGCGAGCCCTTGGGTATTCGCGTGCTCATTGTCGAACCCGGCCCGTTCAGAACCGACTTTGCCAACAGGTCGCTGGCATTTGCACAACAGCAGATTTCCGATTACCAAACTGTTGCTGAAACCCGCCAATACCTTGCCAATATGGATGGCTGCCAAGAGGGGGATCCTCACCGGGCGGCAGACATTATCATTGACACGGCGACACAGCCAAACCCGCCGCGACGGCTTGTTCTCGGTCGCACCACCTATACAGCGGCCTGCAAGGCACTACAGTCCCGCTTACAAGACAGCCAACGCAGCGAACCTGTAGCGGCCTTGGCAGATTACCCGAAGCAAGAACAGAGTCCATAGCATCAAGCCTGCGGGACAATTTATTACAATGTTGAATAACAGCAAAACCATGACAAAACTGACGACATCATACTGGCCGGCAACCACTGAATACCCCCTGCTCGACACCACCTGTGGGGGCGTTCTTCGTGAGATAGCCGCAAAATATCCCGATGCTATCGCCCTCAAAGAAGCCAGCCCAGATCCATTCCAGCGGCGCAGCTGGACTTATAAAGAGTTGCTCAATGCTGCCGAGAAAGTGGCCTGCCAGCTAATCGCCCGCTTTGAGCCTGGAACTCATCTTGGCGTTTGGGGAGGGAATTGCCCGGAATGGGTGATTGTCCAGTTTGGCATGGCGCTGTCGGGTATGGTGATGGTGACCATTAACCCCGCCTACCAGCTGCCGGAACTGTGCTATGCGCTGAAGCAGTCAGACTGCCGTGGTATTTTTTATCAGCCAAATTATCGGGGAACCTCTCTTCAGAACATGGTTGAGGACGCCTGCGCCAGCCCAGATATCGAGCTACAGCTGGTACTGAGCTTCGACCAGCTCGCCAATTATATGAACAGTTCCCAAGTTCAAGCCCTCCCCGACGTACCTCCCCATAGCCCGGCGATGATCCAGTACACATCGGGAACCACTGGGTCACCTAAAGGCGCGGTGTTGACCCACTACAACGTCACCAATAACTCCCGCATCAAAGCCCTGCTCAAAAATATGGACAGGGCTACCATCAACCTTGCCATCCCCCCCCTGTTCCACACCGGCGGCTGTGTTGGCGGCGTCTTATCAACGGTTCAAAGTGGCGGCACAGTGCTGCTACCGGAAGGTTTTAATGCGGATTTTATGCTCGACCTTGTTGAACAGGAAAAAGTGACCTACCTGTTTGGTGTGCCAACGATGTTGATCGCCATGCTCGAAGCCCAGCGGGAAAAACCCAGAGATTTGTCGACACTGAAAACCGTTTTTACCGGCGGCACCATTGTTCCCATCGATATCGTCAGACAAATTGAAGCCAAATTTGATGTCTGCCTTATTATTGGCTACGGCATGACAGAAACCTCTCCAGCCATCACCTATACAAGATTAACAGACAGCGCCCAGGATAAAAGTGAAACCATTGGCTTTCCCATTCCCCAAATCGAAGTAAAAATTATCGACCCTGAAACGGGGGAAACCCTTCCCGTTAACCAGTCAGGGGAAATGTGTACTCGGGGATTTCATGTTATGCCCGGCTACTACAACATGCCGGAAGCCACGGCAAAAACCATCGACAAGGACGGCTGGCTGCACACTGGCGATCTTTGCGCCATGGATGAACGGGGTTATTGCAGAGTTACCGGTCGGCTCAAGGATATGATTATTCGCGGCGGGGAAAATATCTACCCCAGGGAAATTGAGGAAATTCTTTACACCCATCCCGCAGTAGCGGAGGCCGCCGTGGTCGGCATTCCCGACGACTACTGGGGAGAACAGATTGCCGGTGTGATTACCCTAAAAGGCTCGGCCTCTGTGGACGGCGAGTCTCTGAAGGAGTTTGTGCGCACAAAACTGGCGCGCTACAAAACCCCGGTACTCTGGTATGCGCTGGATTCTTTACCCATGACAGTTTCAGGAAAATTACAGAAATTTCGCCTGGTTGAACAAATTGTATCCGGCGAGCTGGATCATTTTAAAATCTAGCCCGATGAGATGCTCTCCTCCTCACTTTTATCGGTTGCGTCAATACAATGGCGTAACCAGCACATTGCCAAAACTGACGTCATATTCATGGGCGGTGAGAAGAATGGAGCCCCGCTTCGGGTTTTCTCCAGATTGCCGCCCTTGAATATCCCAAGTTAAAGGTTCTGGCTTCGACGCAGGCCAAACTCTGAGCTGATAAAGATCGTCGCCATCGGCCTCGGTAGTCACCCGCATTCTGAAATAATAGGTTTGTCCTTCGACAAGCTGGCGCGCCTGCCTGCCGAGAATCACGCTATTGTTGCCGTAAAGTTCGATGCGACCATCCCGGTACCAGCCTATGCAACCCAAGGGCAAAAAACCTGCCTTGGGCTGAAGACCTGAAATCGGGTTATCGGTATGACCTCGCCAACGCAGCAAAATACCCACGCCGCCAGATTCTGCAGTAAGGTCATGGAGGGTTACAGGAACCAGGAATTCATAATCCTTCCAGACCATATCGCCCACAGCCAAAAAGCGGTCATATCCAGGCTCCTTGGTTCTGACCTGCTTTTTTCCGTCCTCTGTTGCCACAATTGACCACAAACCATCCACCACCCGCGACCTTTCCTGAACACTGGTGACCTTGTCCCAATCCAGGGTAAAAGGTAGAGGCCAGATATTGCCGGGCAGATAGTGAATTTTTACCCTGGCCTCGGCACTGCCGCCAGCGATATCAAGCGCATTAATGAGGACGTTGTTTTCACCAGGCTTTAGTTCGTCAATGGCGATCTCAATATTGAAATCACCGTGGTTTTGCAGGCGACGACCGTCTGCACCCAGGGACAAGGGCTTTAACACCCCGCCATTGAGGCTGTAACTGAATGACTTTATTGGCTGATGACTTTGGACATTACCGAGAATATTTTCCCAAACCTGGGAAACTCCCAAGTTGCCAAGGGTTTGCTCATTGCCATACCAGAGGTGAATGCGGGGAGTTGCATCACCAGGGGCAATGCCTAGGCAAAACCCCAGGGACACATAAAAACTTAACAGCAGAAAGAGCAGTCTCATCACCGGCCTGATGCGCCTTTTTGGTCAGCGCCAATTCAGCAACAAACTGCTAGGGCCTGTTAACCCTAATCAATGGCAATCACCACTTTGCCAAGGTGCTGGCGCCCCTCAAAATAACGGAAAGCCTCCACGGCTTCGGAGAAGTGAAATACGCGATCCACCACAGGTTTTAACTTATGGGCGCTGAGGGCTTTGTTCATGGCAGTAAAATGCTCTCTGCTGCCGACGCGAATGGGGTGAATCGACTGCATGCGGATAAAGAAATTATGATCCAGCGCCGGCATACCGCTGAGCAAGCCAATGACACTGATGCGTCCCCCCATGCGGGTGGCGGCCACAGATTTGGCAAAGGTTTCACCACCGGCAACTTCCACCACCACATCGGCGCCAACACCATCGGTGAGTTCAAGCACGGCCTGATCCCAGTCAGGTCTTGTTCGATAGTTAACCACCTCATCTGCTCCCAGAGCCTTCAAGGTTTGCAGTTTTTCTTCCGTTGAAGAGGTGGCAATCACTTTGGCACCAAATAATTTCGCCATTTGCAGGGCAAAAATAGAAACCCCTCCGGTACCCTGAACCACAACAGTTTCTCCAGGACAGAGAGCCTCGTACTGGGCAAGGGCTGTCCAGGCAGTGACCGCAGCACAAGGCAGCGTTGAACCCTCTTCATAAGACATATAGGAAGGCAGCAGTACCGCTTCGGTGGCCTTGACGCACACATACTCGGTCAACACACCGTCAGCATCGCCGCCGCCACGACCAATCGGATTCAGTGCTGGGCTAAATTTTCCGCCTATCCAGTCGAGGTGAAAGGTCAATGCCACTCGATCACCGGCGCCAAATTCAGTGACTCCAGCGCCCACTGCAACGACTTCACCGGCGCCATCGGACAGAGGCACCAGATTATCCTTGCGCTCGCCGTAGAGGCCGGTTAACACCATCAGATCGCGAAAGTTCAAAGAGGCAGCGCGCATTCTGACAATGATTTCCCCACTGCCCGGTGATTCGGGACGAATACCGGAAACTTGTTTGATACTGTCGACATCACTGCCGCTAAGAACATAAGATTTCATGGACTACTCCTGTAGTTTTTGTTCGAATTATGACTGCTGCATACTGGCAACCAGCTGCTCCTGGCTCTCTTCAATCGCCTTCATCGCTTCAAGCAGGGTAATGTTGGGATCGGGTTTTTTCCCTTCGCCCATCAGTAAAATCTGCATGGACGCCCAGGCTACCTGGGCATTGGTTTCCAGAGCAAGAATTTCTTTTTCGGACATCTCGCTTTCAAGAGCAGAGCGGTCGATGGTCATGCCGAGCTCTGGTGAAACGGCGAGATCTTTTTCGCCGGAAAGCAGTGCCTTGCAAATATCAGGATCAAAACAAAGCGGGCGCGCTATACCAACCACATCCAGCTCGTTTTCTTTGAGCGCCTCTTCCATGGCAAACTTGCTGCGAAAGCCGCCCGTTACCATCAAGGGCATACTGGCAACCGGCCGCAGGCGCTTGGCAAAATCAAGGAAATAGGCCTCTCTAAGCAAAGTACTTTGTTTTTTCGCTGGCTTCGGCCCCTCACTCTCGTCCATATTTCTACCCACCATTTCCTGGGCTTCATAATTGCCGCCGGAAATTTCGAGCAGATCTATACCCTCCTCCCCAAGCCATTGCACCACCTGAATGGATTCATCGCTGGTAAAACCACCCTTCTGGAAATCGGCGGAATTCAGTTTAACGGACACAGGAAAGCTGCTGCCCACTGCCTTTCTAATGCCGCGCACAATTTCAAGAAGCGCCCTGGCGCGATTTTCCAGAGAACCGCCCCAGGCGTCCGTTCTTTTGTTAGACAAAGGACTGAGAAATTGAGACATCAGATAGCCATGCGCCGCATGCACCTGGACACCGGTAAAACCACAATCCTGAGCCACCCTGGCAACATGGACAAAACGATTGATTACATCGAGAATCTGCTCTTCTGTCATGGCTCTGGGATTGCCGCAGCCGATCTCTGCGGCGAGCGGAACTGCAGAAGGGGCGAGCGGTTCTGGATTGATAAATGCCGGCGTCTGACGCCCCGGGTGGTTGATCTGCATCCACAAGTGATTGCCAGCCGATGTCCCCGCTGCCGCCATCCCGCGTAACTCATCGAGACCGCCATTGCCGTCTACGGCGATATTGCCACCCCGCTCCAGGTGCTTGCGATCCACCAATACATTTCCAGTCAATAACAATCCAGCGCCACCTTGTGCCCAGGTTTTATATAAGTTGATATGCCCCTGGGTCGCTCTATTGAAGGCGTCTCCCAGACCTTCGGTCATTGAGGCCTTGGCGAGACGATTGCTCAGGGTCGCGCCACAGGGCAGCTGGAGTGGTTGATTAAGGTAATTCATAGGAAATTGTCCTGATAATATTTATAACTCGATGTTAGCATAGGTTAGGTACAGGAGCGGGATGATAAAAAACTGCTGTTACTCGCCACAATAACGAATGGCTATCTATGTGAATCTTATACAAGAGATAGCCATCTATTATTTGTTGTAAAAAGCTCGTCGTTTTACTATCGCCCAGAGCAAATTGCAAAGCCGAAAGGGAAGTTAATAGTTACATTGTCATAAGTCAATCATTCCCTTAATTTTCCCGAAATTTGGTCGTTTTTATATTTTAATGGTAAGCAGAATTACCTATAGCCCAAAGACTAAACAGGGCTTATTATTGACTTTGGTGGTAGGTGCTCATAGTATTACAGAATAAAAGTCGAGTATAAGCAGCCTATTTAGATCACACTATAATTACATTTTATACAGTTCTAACAAAACATGATTCGGCACCTGACTCGTCAAAAAAGTTACGGCTGAGTCAGGCAAGAATATTTTTTAGATTAACGTAGTTACAACCGACAAATAACGCCCTCACAAAGAGGCTTAAGTATTTTTATAACGAGGATATCCAAATGAAATTTAAGGAATACCGCATGCGTTTCGGGATTTTTATGGGCCCTTATCACCGCCCAGAATTAAACCCTCTTATTTCCTTTCAGCAAGATATGGAAGTTGTTGAAAACCTTGACAAACTTGGCTTTGATGAAGCCTGGATCGGCGAACACCATTCCGGCGGTATTGAAACCATCGCCTGCCCCGAGATTTTTATCGCCGCTGCTGCGGAAAGAACCAAAAGAATCAAACTGGGTACAGGCGCAATCACCCTTCCTTACCACCATCCGTTTCAG
>JBFXIU010000122.1:0-10451 GCA_050175615.1 Porticoccaceae bacterium
GCCAAACAGATGAAAAAACCGCCCCGGGAGATCGCTCAAGCCATTGTCGACAATCTCGACCTCGACGGCATTGCCGAAAAAACTGAAATTGCCGGCCCCGGCTTTATCAATATTCATCTCGATCCCGACTTCGTCGCCAAGGCGGTGGAAATCCAGGCTCGTGAGCTGGCACTTCCCCAGCGCATCGCAAAACATCCACAAACTGTAGTGGTGGATTATTCTTCGCCAAACCTCGCCAAGGAAATGCATGTGGGTCATCTGCGCAGCACCATTATTGGCGATGCCCTGGTGCGAGTGCTGGAATATCTCGGCCACAAGGTTATTCGCCAAAACCATATGGGAGACTGGGGCACCCAGTTCGGCATGCTGATTGCCGAACTCGAGGAACACCTGGGGGTGGGAGAAAAGCCGGAAATGGCGCTCAAAGACCTGGAAACCTTCTACCAGCAGGCAAAAAAACATTTTGATGAAGACAGCGCTTTTGCCGATAAAGCCCGAGCCTATGTGGTAAAACTGCAATCCGGTGATCAGCACTGCCAGGACTTGTGGCAACTGTTTATTGATATCTCCATTGCCCATAGCGAAGAAATCTACAAACTGCTTAACGTCACTTTAAGGCATCAGGATATTCGCCCGGAAAGCGCCTACAACAGCGATCTCAACGCCATCATCGCTGATCTCGAAACCCAGGGATTGTGTGTGGAAGACCAGGGCGCAAAAATTGTATTCCTCGACGAACTCGCCGATAAAAACGGCAATCCGAGCCCTGTCATTGTGCAAAAATCCGGCGGCGGCTTTCTCTACGCCACCACGGATCTGGCTGCATTGCGCTACCGTGCCAAAGAGCTTAAAGCAGACCGTATTCTCTACTTTATCGACGCCCGTCAATCCCTGCATATGCAACAGGTATTTACGGTTGCCCGCAAAGCGGGATTCGTGCCCGAAACCCTGAGCCTTGAACATCATGCCTTCGGCACCATGATGGGAGAAGATGGCAAACCCTTTAAAACCCGCAGTGGCGGCACTGTCAAACTGGCGGATCTTCTCAAAGAAGCCATTGAAAGAGCGGCAACACTGATTGCAGAAAAAGACCCTGAATTGTCACCCGAAGAACGCAGCCAGGTGGCGCGCAGAGTGGGCATCGGCGCGATCAAATACGCCGACCTGTCAAAAACCCGCACCAATGATTATATTTTCAACTGGAACGCCATGCTCAGTTTTGAGGGCAACACCGCCCCCTACCTGCAGTATGCCTACTCCCGCATTCGCAGCATTTTTCGCAAAGCCGGCATTAGCCCGAAAGAGATCAGCGGCGACATTATCATTGCCCTGCCCCGGGAAAAAAACCTGGCGATGAAACTGCTGCAATTTGACGAAATATTGCAGCAGGTCGCCCAGGACGCCTATCCCCATGTGCTTTGCAGCTATCTCTATGACCTTGCCAGCGCGTTTATGGCTTTTTATGAACACTGCCCGATTTTGAAGGAAGGCGTCAGCGAAATCGACAAAACCAGTCGTTTGAAGCTGGCGCACATCACCGAGCACACCATCGCCCAGGGGCTTGGCTTACTGGGAATTGAAGTGATGGAAAAAATGTAAACAGGGAGAATGGATACAGCCATTAGCGGGGTAAAACCAACGATTTAGCTATTCTGATCCGAATCCACAAAAAAGGCGGTGCCTGTGGCACCGCCTTTTTATCGTCTCAACAATGCCAAACTTCAGGCTTCAACAGCTTCTTCAGCTCTGACAAACTGAAAACCTGCGTAGCCGTTTGCCGCCACTTCTTCAACTTTGGCTCGGTAACGTGGATTGCCTCCACCGTACACCAGGTATCTGTGGCGACGGCCATCGCCTTTGCCAAACTTGCCCCAGAACCAGCTATTGGTTACTTCGGTAAACAGGGTGTCATTGACCACATCATAGACGTGCTTGGTCCAGTCGTCGGCAGCCTCGATGGTGGGCTCAACAACCTGAATATCGTTGTCAACAATATATTTGAAGAAACGGGCAACCCAGTCTACCTGCGCTTCGGAGCAGCGGGGAATATTACAGAAGGTGGCGCCATTGTGGGCAGCAACCACGGTAAACAGATTGGGGAATTCGGGAATCTGCAATCCCAAATAGGTGACCGGGCCATCGCCCCAGGCCTCCTTGAGGGTTTTACCACCGCGACCGCGAATATCCATTTCCTTGAGAGCGCCGATAATGGCATCAAATCCTGTCGCATAAATGATAATGTCGAGGTCATATTCCTTGGCCAGGGTTTTGATGCCTTTTATGGTGACTTCCTGGATAGGCTCTTCGTTGAGATCCACCAGGGTGACATTGTCCTGGTTATAGACTTCGTAATAACCGGACTCCATGGGCACGCGCTTGAGGCCAAAGCCGTGATCCTTGGGAATCAGTTTGTCGGCAATTTTTGGATCTTTTACGCGCTGGCGAATCTTTTTGGCGATAAATTCGGAAATATAGTCGTTGGATTGCTTGTTGCTGAAAATATCAGCGTAATGACCCACCCAAATAGCATAGCCAGATTGGTTGTAGAGCTCTTCAAACAGGGCTTCCCGCTCTTCAGCCGTAGTGCCTTCAGCGGTCTCATACATAAAGTCATGCTGGAAGCCGCTATTGGTGTTTGCACAGATGTCAAAAATTTCGTCGTAGCGCTTTTTGATGTCCTGCATGCGCTCCGGCTCGATAGGTTTATTGCACAGGGGCGCGCACCAGTTGGGGTGGCGCTGAAAGACAAAGAGCTCGCCCGCGGTTTTCGCTACTTCGGTAATGATTTGCACGCCGGTGGAACCAGTGCCGATAACACCGACTTTTTTACCACGAAAATCCACAGACTTGCCGCCAAAGCCATTGCCTTCGTGAGGCCAGTAGTAGGAATGGAAAGATTCGCCGCGAAACAGATCCATACCCTCATAGTTAGGCATATTCGGCGTTGACAGCGCACCCACGCAAGTGAGGAGGAATCTGGAGGTCAATACTTCCGCATTGTCCAACTGCACTTCCCACTGATTGCTGTCTTCACAGTAGTGCGCTTTTGTCACCTTGGTGTTGAACTGGATATCCTTGCGCACATCCATTTTGTCGGCGGCGCGACTGAAAAACTCCATCAACTCGGGCTGGCTGGCAAATTCGTTTGACCAGTCCCATTCCTGGAGAAGATCTTACAAGAAAGAATAACCGTAGGTATAGAACTCGGAAACCAGTTTGCAACCTGGATAGCGGATCATGTTCCAGGTTCCGCCAATATCGCCATTTTTCTCGACAGCCAACACCGACAACCCGAGCTGGCGCAGCCTGTACAGTTGATACATGCCGGTTATACCAGCGCCTATGATGATGGCATCAAAGTGCCTCTTGCCAAAATCGCTCATAAAACCCCTCTGAAAGAATAGTAGCCATTATATTTGCGCAGATTGCGCTATAGTTTCGAAGACCTGAATATGCACAACGGATGCACTTTAATTCACTGAAGGCAAAGATGGCATTGACCAGGATCAACCCGAAAAGAGTTCGACTTTATCACTATTGACCGCTTTTGTAAATTTTAACAGCCCAGTCTAATGCCATGAACAGAGTGATAAAACCTTTTTTGACCCTTTTGCCATAGCAACCTCATATGAAAGCCATAACAGGACAATTTGGAATGACAACCACAATCAACGCAATGGCCTTATTGCTCACCATGCTAACCCCTCTGTGGGGAAACACAGAAGAGGCCAGCCCAGCAGAATCGGCGGTCAGTTTTGAAGTACTATTGCAAACCGGATCCAGCTGGGATGGGGTTCCGCTCCCCGGCTACAGTGGCGGCAAGCCTGAAATTTCCATCGTCAAAGTGGTGATACCCCCCGGTGCCACCCTAGACAGCCACAAACATCCGGTAATCAATGCTGCGGTCATTCTCAGCGGCGAGATAACCGTGGTGTCTGAAAATAACCACATCCTGCATTTAAAACCGGGAGACGCAGTGGCTGAATTGGTGAACACCTGGCATTACGGCAAGAATGAAGGCACTAAACCCACGGAAATTTTGGTTTTTTATGCTGGGGAGAAGGGCAAACCTTTGAGTATAAAAAAGTGACTGTTCATCACTTTTCCAGCTTACCCCTTAAAAAGGATATTCGCAGTACTCCCTGCTCAACTGTGCAGCTCGCTTGCCATGAGATGAACCTGTTTTGCCCCCCCTCTTTTTGATGGTTGTCTCTGCAGTCGCCAATACGGGTTTGACGCCACGCAGCCCCATAGCCAAAATGGCTATCTCGCCATAGGTTATGACCGAGATGTTGCAGAGCAATCATCTACAATTAGCCTGACTCAATGGCTTGGGCGGACAGGCAGAAGATTGGCGCGAAATCGTCCGCCTGAGCCAGGATCAAGGGCTGATTTTTGCGCAACAACGGTCTTTATTGGCATTACCACAAAAGCATATTAATGCTGGTCAAGGAGGCAGGTTGCGATCATGATCGACTCAATTTTACTCACCACTGTCAGAATCAATACCTATTTTCAGCAACAGTTTCTGACTACCGCCACGAGCTTTTTCTTTGCTCGAGACAATCGCCTCTTTCTGGTGACCAGCGGCCACGTAATGCAGGACATCGCCACTGGCCATGAGCCTGACCGCATTACCGTTGAACTGCACACCAACAAGGAAAACCTCGCCGCCTCAACCCTTTTTTCCATCCCTCTGTACAGGAATGGCCAACCGCTGTGGCGGCAGGGACAGGACAATGCGGGGCAAATCGATATCGCCGTCATTGAAGTCAACCAGGGCGCATTGCCTAAGGGGGTTAACTACGCAACATTCACCCCGGCCAACCTGATCAATCCGTCTGAGTATGTCGAAATCGGCAGCTCTCTGCTGGTTGTGGGCTTTCCCCTCGGCTTTCACGACAGGCTTCACCACCTCCCCGTTGTTCGCCATGCCATCATTGCTTCATCCTATGGCTTGCGCTTTCAAGGGGAAGGTTACTTTCTTACTGATGCCCGCACCCACAGGGGCACCAGCGGATCACCGGTAGTCTTAAAGCACCACGGCAATATCGAAGGCAATGCGAATGTTCCCTGGATTTTACTGGGAATACATTCAGCAAGACTCGATGTGGGCACCAGAGACTTGAGCCTCGACGAAGCTCTGGGACTGAATTGCGTCTGGTACGCAGATATTTTAATGACCCTGACCAGTGGCTGAGCGATAGCCGAATTACGAGACCAATAAGCTTTTAGGAACCCGCAATACTTTTGCCGCCTGTCTCCTCCTGTTTCTTTGGAAACAGTTTTTCCGACAACTGAGAAACCACCACAAAAAATAGCGGAATAAAAAAGATTGCCAAAACGGTGGCTGTTATCATGCCGCCGACCACGCCGGTGGCGATGGAGTGCTGGCTGCCCTGCCCCGCGCCGGTGGCAAGCGCCATAGGCAGCACGCCAAAGGTAAAGGCCAGCGATGTCATGAGAATGGGCCGCAAACGCAAACGTGCAGCTTTGATGGCGGCAGAAACCAGGGGTAGCCCCTCGGTTTCGTGAAGTGAGCGGGCAAATTCAACAATGAGAATGGCGTTTCTTGCCGCCAAGCCCACCGTGGTCAAAAGGCCAACCTGAAAGAAAATATCGTTGCTTAATCCTCTCAACAAGGTGGCGGATACTGTGCCAATCAATCCCAGGGGAACTACCAACATCACCGCCAGCGGAATTGACCAGCTTTCGTACAGCGCTGCAAGGCAGAGAAAAACCACAAGAATGGACAGAGCGTAAAGTATGTAAACCTGGGAACCGGTTTCGATCTCGTCCAGAGACAGGCCTGTATAGCTCATACCTATACCCAAAGGCAGATTTTTAGCGTGCTCCTCCAGAGCCGCCATAGCATCTCCCGTGCTGTAGCCAGGTGCTGGCGCGCCGAGAATTTCCATGGCGGGAATGCCGTTGTAACGCACCAGCTTGGCAGGACCAAAGCCCCATTGGCCGTGACTGAATGCGCTAAAGGGCACCATGTCGCCATCGCTGTTGCGCACATACCATTTGGCGAAGTCTTCGGGAGCCATTCTGGAGTCTACATCTCCCTGTATATAGACACGCTTGACTCGACCACGGTCGATAAAGTCGTTGACGTACATGGAGCCCCAGGCCGCTTGAATGGTTTCATTGATGTCATTTAAATCAAGCTTAAAGGCGCTGGCTTTTTCCTCATCGACAATAATTTCATATTTGGGTGCGTCATCCATTCCCGAATGGAGAACCTGAGTCAGGCGCTGGTCACTGCGAGCTGCCGCCAGAAATTCATCTTTGGCCTGAGTTAGGATTTGATGGCCGAGGCCGGCGCGATCCTGAAGGAAAAGATCAAAGCCCAAGGCGTTACCCAGTTCAAAAATAGCCGGTGGCACCACAGGAACAATAAAGGCGTCTTTAATGTTGCCGAAAGCAGCGAAGGAACGCTGCGCCAAACTGAAAATATCGGTGACTTCACCTTCCCGCTCGTCCCAGGGCTTGAGGTGAACAAAGGCCATCCCCATGTTCTGACCCTTGCCGGTAAAACTGAAACCTGTAACAGTAAATACGGATTTAATCAGTCCGGGCTCTTCTTCGCGGAGATGACGTTCAATTTCGTCCATGACTTCATCCGTGCGCTGGGCAGTCGCATTGCTCGGCAGCTGGGCGAGAACAAACATAATGCCCTGATCTTCATCGGCGAGAAACGCTTTGGGAAGTTTGGCAAAGAGAACCCCCAGGCAACCGACAATGACAATAAAGATCAACAGGTATCTGGCGCGGCGCTTGAGCACAGATGTCACTGCGCGCTCGTACTCCTGGGTTCCCTTTAAAAAGGTGCGATTAAACCAACCAAAAAAACCGCGTTTGTGGGAGTGATCGACATCTTTGGCTCTCAGCAGAGTGACGCAAAGCGCTGGCGTAAATATCAGGGCAACCAGCACAGACAGCACCATGGCGGTGACAATGGTGATCGAAAACTGTTGGTAAATCACCCCTGCAGAGCCACCGAAAAAAGCCATGGGCACAAAGACGGCCGTCAGCACCATGCCAATGCCAACCAGTGCGCCCTGAATCTGCTTCATGGATTTTCGCGTGGCTTCTTTGACATTGAGATTTTCTTCTGTCATCACCCTTTCGACGTTTTCCACCACCACGATGGCGTCGTCGACAAGCAAACCAATGGCGAGCACCATGGCGTACATGGTGAGCACATTAATATTGAAGCCAAAGGTGAGCAGCACCGCAAAAGTGCCCAGCAGCACAACGGGAACCGCGAGAGTTGGAATCAGTGTGGCGCGGAAGTTCTGCAAGAACAGATACATTACCAAAAAAACCAGCACAATCGCTTCAACCAGGGTTTTCACCACAGAGGATATGGACTCTGCCACCACTGGCGCCGTCTCGAGGGGATAAACCGCTTTTACCCCTTGCGGAAAATAGACCGACAGCTCATCAATAAGAGCCTTTACCCGTTCGGTCGTTTCAAGCACATTGCCGCCGCTGACGAGGCGCAGCGCCATCGCCGATGCGGGAACGCCGTTATATTTTCCCGATATGGAAAAATTTTCACTGCCGAGATTCACTTCGGCAACATCCTTGATACGCACCTGGGAGCCATCGGGATTGACCTTGAGAAGAATATCTTCAAACTCCTCAACGGTTTTCAGTCGTGTTTTTGCCGTAATGGTGGCATTCAGTTGCACACCTTCTTTTGACGGCAGCCCGGCCAACTGACCGGCAGACACCTGCACATTTTGCGAGCGCACGGCATTGGCCACATCGCCTGGGGTCAGTTGATAACTGTACAACTTCGTAGGGTCGAGCCAAATCCGCATAGCGTACTGGGAGCCAAAAAGAAGAAAGTCTCCCACGCCCTGAACCCGTGAAACCGGGTCGCGCAGATTGGAGGCGATATAGTTGCCAAGATCGAAATTATCCATCTGGCCGCTTTCATCGATGAGGCCAATGACCAGCATAAAATTGCTTTGGTATTTAGCCACTCTGATGCCTTCCCTGCGCACTTCTTCCGGCAACAAGGGCGTGGCCACCTGCAATTTATTTTGCACCTGCACCTGGGCGATATCCGGATCAACACCCTGATCAAACGTGATAATAATGGACATGCTGCCATTGGCCTCACTGGTGGAGGTCATATAGCGCAGGCCATCCAGGCCATTGAGCTGCTGTTCAATAACCTGGACGACAGAGTCTTGAACGGTTTGCGCAGAGGCGCCAGGATAGGTGACATTGACAGAAATAGCCGGCGCTGCAATGTTCGGATAATGGGTGACCGGCAACTTAAACACCGACAACAAGCCGGCAAGCATGATGACAATGGCAATAACCCAGGCAAAAATGGGGCGGTCAATAAAAAAACTGGACATAAATCAGCGCCTCAATTCACGCCGGCATCATTTTCGGCTTCAGGTTTTTTGTCAGCACTTGCAGTCGTGGTTGCAAACTCCATGAGGGTATCAATATTGGTCGCCGGTGCTGCAGTTACTTTCATTCCCGGGCGCACTCGCAACAGACCTTCAGTAATCACTTGATCACCGGAGCTAATCCCCGCAGTAACCAACCACTGATTGCCAACGGTGCGCTCTGTGGTCACCATGCGCTGCTCTACTATATTTTTGTCGTTAACCACCCAGACAAGGGGCTCACCTTTGGGATCGCGCTGGACGCCTTGCTGGGGAACCAGGAGGGCGTTTTCCTTCTGCCCCGACACCAGGCGCGCGCGCACGAACATGCCGGGCAACAATTTCGCATCTGGATTGGGAAAGACCGCCCTCATGGTCACCGATCCCGTTCCTTCATCGACGCTGACTTCGGCAAAGCTCAACACCCCGGCATGTTCGTAGGATCTGCCATCTTCAAGCAACAGAGATGCCGTAGCTTCGTCTTTGCCAGCCTGTTTGATTAGCCCGGTTCTCAGATCTTCATGGAGACGAAGTAATTCGGCGGCAGGCTGATTGATATCCACATAAATGGGATCCAGTTGCTGTACTGTTGCCAGAGCTTCAACCTGGCCATTGGTCACCAGTGCGCCTTCCGTCACTGCAGAGCGGCCAATGCGCCCACTGAGGGGAGAGAGAACTTTTGTGTAGGCGAGATCAATGCGCGCCAGCTCTGCCTCCGCTTTTGCCAACTCCAGGGCGGCCACTGCGTCGTCAAACTGCTGACGGCTGACGGCGCTGGTTTTTTTGAGTTCCCGGTAACGATCCGCCAATTGCTGGGCGTTTTTCAATGTCGCCTGGGCGCGCAAATGCGCCGCCTGATACTTGGCATCGTCTATCTGATAAAGCTGTTGCCCCTGCTCCACCGTAGAACCCTCAGTAAAAAGGCGTTTTTCAATAATGCCATTCACCTGGGGTCTGACTTCCGCCCGCCGATAAGCCACCGTCCGCCCGGGAAGATCCGTGGTCAGGGTTAATTCCCGAGCTTCAACCCTATAGACACCAACTTCAGGTGGCGGCGCTTCTCCAGTCGGAGCATCCGGTTTCGAGCAAGCTGCCAGCGACAGAAGCGCCGCCGCAAGAAAACTCGCAGATAGCAATGAATGGCTGAGTTTCACAGAGAAACCTCCTGAGCGGTTTACCGGATTGTTGCGACGGTGTGGATTGATTGATATTTTTGCGATACAGTGTACTGCAATACGGGTCAATGATAATCTTTTGACCGCGTAATGCAACCACCATTTGGCCATTTAAAGCCAAAAACCAGATTCTAGACGGAAGTCTGCAGCAATTTCTGAACAGGGAGGATAGCGATTGGCGCCATTGTGCGCCAGCTTGGCAAAACAATTTTTACGGAAACACCAAAGATGGCTACAAATCACAAAACACTGGCATGCGAGGACAGCAGGCAGGGCATTCAGGTAATCGCGCGGGCAGCGGCAATCACCCGCGCCCTGAGCCGATCCCCCCAGGGCTTGAGCCTCGCCGCCATTGCCCAGGAAGTCAATTTGCCCCGCTCCACCGTTCAACGGATTGTCAACGCCCTTCAGGATGAATACATTGTCGAGCCCATCGGCCCTGGAGGCGGTTTTCGCCTCGGCCCCGCCATTGGCCGCCTGCTCTACCAGACACAAACAGACATCATTTCTGTGGTTCACCCCCACCTTTTGGATCTCTGTGAGCAATTTCAGGAATCCAGCTATTTAACCTGTCAGGCTGGCAGGGAAACCAATATTATTGATCGCGTCATTGCCGAGCAGGCATTGCGAATCGTTTTTCCTGTGGGCTGCAGTACGCCACTGCACTCAACGGCTCCCGGCAAAGCATTGCTGGCCAATATGGAGCTGGAGGAAGTCATGCAGCTTCTACCCTCCCCCCTGCCCCGAGAAACGATCAAAACAATAACACTGGATGAGCTATTGCAAGGCCAGGAAAAAATTCGCCGCACCGGCATTGCTGCCGACTATGAAGAACAAACGCTGGGCGTTTGCGCTTTTG
>JBFXIU010000123.1:0-10416 GCA_050175615.1 Porticoccaceae bacterium
GCGGTTCAGATCTTTTGTGGTTAAACGAATGCCATCAAATGTACTGCTAAAGCGAATTTGGGGATAGAAGCCGCTTTTGTTGTTGCTTTCTGTAGCAGATATGGGCTGGCGAAGATGGAGCTTTAAACTGTACCTGTCGACAGCCATTAATTTTGACAAAACCGTGGCAGTTTGTCCCACCGCTTTCTGAGCGAGCTGGTCAATACCTAAAGGAGTGGTGAAATCAAACTTGAGTTCAAGACGAGCCTCCTCGCCCGCAGTGGCAATCGTCAGATGTACGCCACTGGCGTGTAAATAAAGATGGCGATCAAATTTGGTAAGCGCCTCGGCCACCGTGGGGTCTTGAGAAATGCTGACTAACAAATCACTCAATACCCAGTATTTGTTGCGCTCTGCCAACAGCAGGCCCAGGAAAGGAGCGTTGCATGCATGGGAACATATCTCCAGAACTTCTGCCATCTTGCTATAAGAAATAAAGGAATTGGGGTCGCGAAGTTGCGAAACGGATATGCCCACCTGACGAAACTGCTCAACAGGATTTCCCCCCAATGATCGAATCAGGGATTCAAAACCTTCGAGAGCACCACATCTGATCAAATGCATATGAAGACACCATTATTGTTTTGTACCTAAAGTATCAACTTAATGTCTTAAAAATACAAGTTTTAAAACGGCCTGGTCACTATTCTAACCATGCATAAAAAATCATTAAAAACACGGTTGCTTCACAAACGATAGGTGCCGCCATGGCGGCAATATACTAATAAACCAGAGGATTAGATTATGGCTAGAATGTTCAAAAGAACACCATTGGTTGCTGCATCGATAATTGTTAATGGCTTGCTGTTGGGCACTACAGCTGCCCAGGCTCAGCTCGAAGAAATTGTTGTCACCGCCAATAAAAGGGCGGAGAGCGCCAATGATATTGGCATGTCAATTTCGGCAATTTCTGGTGAGCGGTTGGTAGAACAAAAACTGACAACCCTTGAGGAAATTACGTCATCGATACCGGGGTTGGTATTTGCAAACAGTCAGCAGAATACACCGATTCTTACCTTGAGAGGGATTGGTTTTAACGAGAGCTCTTTGGGGGTTTATCCCGCCACCAGCTTGTATGTGGACGAGATACCCTTGCCATTTCCCGCAATGTCAGCCCATAGCGCCTACGATCTGGAGCGTGTAGAAGTTCTCAAAGGGCCTCAGGGTGTCCTCTTTGGCCAGAATTCCACAGGTGGTGCTATCAACTTTATTGCGGCAAAGCCTACGGATGAGTTTGCCTATGGTGGCGATGTGGGATACGGTCGCTTCAATCGCTTTGAAACCAATGCATTTGTCAGCGGCGGGTTAAGCGATAATGCTTCGGCACGGTTGGCGATTCAGAATGTTCAAGCTGATGAATGGCAAAAAAGCGTGACCCGCGATGCAGAAAATGGAGAGGAAGATTACACCGCCGCGCGCTTGTCATTGCGTTTCGAGCCAACCGAGAATGCGGAAATTAATTTTAATGTTAACGGTTGGACGGACAAGTCAGACCCTCAGGCGTTGCAATTTATAGCGGCAGTTCCCAGGCGTTTTGATGCCGTACCTGATTATGCATTGCGCCAGGTGGCGGTGCCCTACGCTGATGAAGACGCACGCTCTGCAGATTGGACGGGCGAACTTTCTGGAGACAAAGAGTTTATCCAGACGTCAGTGCGTGGAGACTTTGATTTAAACGAGAGTATGACTCTGACCGCTCTGTTGGCGCATAGTGAATATGAGCAAGACCAAATTCAGGATGGTGATGGCCAAAACCTGGAAACTGCGGATTTCCGCACTTATGGCGACATAGAGTCCACTTTTGCGGAAATTCGTTTGGCGGGGGATAGTGATGCAGGTATCCGCTGGGTTGTAGGTGCCAATTACGAAGATAGCAGCACGTCCGAAAATCAGCTGCAGGCGTTTCGCGATAACACCAGTGCTCGCCCTTCCAACCTGCTATTTAATAGAGTGCGCTCTGAGCTGCAGCAGGAAATTGAATCCTATGCGCTGTTTGGCAACATAGATTATGACCTTACCGAATCGCTGACATTGAAATTGGGTGCACGTTATACGGAGACCACCAATGATGCCAATATGTGTCTGCACGCGTCCCCCAATGGTCCCGGCACTCCAGATTTAAGTGAGGGCATAGGCAGCAATGGTGCGGGGCTGTTTAATATGCTTGGCGGATTATTCGGCACTGTTCCCTTCACGCCCATTGGCTTGGATGACTGCCTTACTTTGAATTATGACGGAGTCCCCGGTTTTCCCTTTATCGATACTTTGGATGAGGACAATGTTTCCTGGCGCGCCGGCGTGGACTACCAATTCAACGAAGACACCCTGGTATATGCCAATGTTTCCCAAGGCTATAAAGCGGGAAGTTATCCTTCTCTTTCTTCCAGTAACTTTGAATCTTTTGAACCTGTCACCCAGGAATCGGTGCTGGCGTATGAAGTTGGTTTCAAAAAATCGATGGCAGACGCGCGAGTCCAATTGAACGGAGCAGTGTTTTACTACGATTATGAAGACAAGCAAGAGCGCGGCAAAATCCAGTTGCCAGTTTTTGGGACATTGGATCGTTTGATTAACGTACCAGAATCCACTGTCCAGGGAATAGAGGCGGATGTGGTTGCACTGCTAACAGATAAGCTGACTCTCACCGCTGCAGTGACCTATATTGATTCACAAGTTGATGAATATACCGGTTTTAATGTGCTCGGTGGCGTGCAGGATTTTTCGGATGAGAATATTCCCTACACGCCTGAATTTACTTACAGCCTCGATCTGGATTATCGCACACCGCTTTCTCAGGGTGGCTCCTTGTTTATGGGGATGAGTGTTAGTGGTCAGTCTGATGCGGATGCCGTATTTGACGGCGATGATCTGGCACTGGATCCCGCTAATGTTGCTGCTGGATTCCAAAAATCAATCACGGAGAATTATTTGGTTGTTGACAGTTATGCAACACTCGGTGCACGCATTGGCTATGAATCGGCAGATGAGCGCTGGAAAATAATGCTTTGGGGTAAAAATATTACCGACGAATACTATTGGAACAGCGTTGTTTCAACGTCTGAATCTGGTGCCAGAATGGCGGGTCGCCCGAGAACGTACGGTTTAACCTTGGGTTACAGATACTGATTATTTACTGCTTAGTTGTTGCCTCAGAGCATGGACTGCTCTGAGGCAACAGTAATCACCGTAACAGCGATGCGGCGCAGCTGTAACCTTTGTGTTAGCACTACTGTTCCGCATATGTTGAATGTATTCAAACCAGAATAGATGATATGAAATATTTATGAATCAGATTCTAATCAGCAAGGATTCGCCAACTGGATTCTGGCGAAAGCGCTACACGGTGCTTACGCTCTGTGCATTGGCGACGTTTATCTGCTATGTGGATCGAGTTAATATTTCCATTGCTATTATTCCAATGGCAAAAGATCACGGCTGGGACACACAAACACAGGGGCTGATTTTATCGTCGTTTTTTATTGGCTACATGGTAATGCAAATTATTGGTGGTTGGTTGGCTGACCGTTTTGGCGGAAAAATTGTTCTCGGTGTTGGTGTTTTGTGGTGGTCACTGTTTACCCTGTTGACGCCACCGGCAGCGGCTCTAGGTATGACCGCACTACTGTTGTCACGTATTTTGATGGGCGCCGGAGAGGCTGTCGCAATTCCTTCTGTATATAGCCTGGTTGGGCGTTGGATGCCTAATGAGGAGCGCTCCCGCGCGATTGCGCTAAATTCCAGTTTCTATTCTCTGGGTACAGTATTTGCCATCCTTGTCACGCCAGTTATTGTTTATCACTTCGGTTGGCAATGGGCGTTTTATTTGTTCAGCGCCGTTGGTTTTGTCTGGTGGTTTTTTTGGCAAAAACTGATTACTTCTGATCCCCAAAAACATCCGACAATTTCCGATCATGAGTTGAGAGAAATTAATGCGGGCTTGCCGCCAGTAGACATGACTGCTAATAACTCGCCCCGCATTCTCGATTTGTTAAAACACCGCGCTGTCTGGGCAGTTATTGTCGCGCATTTTTGTTTTAACTGGTCGTTCTACGTTTTGCTTTCATGGTTGCCGACGTTTGTTAACAAGGGGTTGGGTGTCGACTTTGCGTCAATCGGTATTTTTACCATGTTGCCCCACATTTGTTTATTTGTCGGAATGAATTTCGCAGGCCGAGTAGCAGACAAATTAATGATTAAAGGGATGAACGTAACCCGTGTGCGAAAAATCATGCAATCCATAGGATTCGGCGGCCCGGTTATCGCATTTATGATTGTCGGTGAGGTTGAAACCCTTGTTGCTGCGATTTCTATCATGTGCATTGGTGTCAGTTTTGGCGCATTCGCCGCAGGTGGATTTATGGTTAACCATATGGATATTGCCCCTCGTCATGCCGGAAAACTGATGGGTATTACCAATACAGCGGGTACCATTCCCGGCATAGTAGGTGTTTACATCAGCGGCCTTATTCTACAGGCCACAGGTTCATGGGCCATGGTTTTTCAGGTCACTGCGGCGATTACATTTTTCGGCCTGATATTTTATCTGTTATTCGCTTCCGGCGAAAAAATTTACGATTAATTCACTTAAAAAAGGAGAAGTTATTTTGATTATTGCCAGTGATTTGGAATACCACCACGAAGGTTCCAGTGATTACTCCTGGGCTGAGACTTATTACTTGCCGATCTCCATACCGGAAGAGCGTCTCTTTGCTCATGTTTATGTGGTTACCAGGCCGGTGCTCGGCTCTATGGCCAACGATATTCGTGTTCACGGTTGTGTCAGTAATACGGAATTTGAGTTGCTTCACCTCGATACTCAATTTCATTTGCCCGCGCCAGAACGTTTTTCTCACATCAAGAGTTCTAATGGGCTCGAAGTGGTTGCTGTAAATCCGCCACGGGATTATCGCGTTGATTATGTGGGTGCCAATGGCACTGAAATCCACGTCGATATGATCGGCATTATGGATCCCTTTGATATTCACGATTCCACTCAAAACCCGCTGGCGGGAAAAACAGAGGAGGAACAGTTAGCGCGAAGTTCAATGGGTAGTTGTTACAAAGGTCACTTCGATATGCATTGCCATACCAAGGGTTCATTAATTCTCCGTGGTAAGGAATATAAAGTCGATGTGATTGACCGCATGAATCATAGCTGGGGGCCGCGACCAGATACGGCTATTCCACCTATGAATTCCACCTGGGCATCCTTTGGTAAAGACCTGTGCTTCCGTTTTCACGGCCATCTCGATCCCACCAAGCGCGCTGGTGAAGACCAAACCTTTGCTCACGGCTACTTGTTGGACAAAGGGGATGTCTATGCTCTCGTGGATGTGAAGATGACCACTACCAGACTGGGCATCGTGCCTATTCAAATTCAGGCGCTTGCCACAGATGTGCGCGGTAATCAGTATCGTCTTCGCGGGGTGCCCATTTCTGGTGGGCCGTGGAGGGTCTATGCACCAGCTATTTGCTGGGTGGGGCTGGTCGAATGGGAGCTTGAAGGCCAAATCGGTCACGGCGTATTTCAGGATAATCACTCATTGCCCATTGAAGCAGAGTTACGCGGTCGCCGTTGGAATGACCCCATCCCGGCATTAACGGGCTGAGTGTTAATTAATTCGAGTAATAAAAATCATGAGTGACGTATAAATGACTGATGTTAAATTTAAGCAGTCCTCGGTATTGCTCTCGCCGGATATTTTTTATCCGGCGGAGGCAGAAGGGGTAAAACAATGGCGTGATGCTCCAGCCGATGCTGATGTGCAGGCAATACGTAATACCTATCAGGTCGAAGACGAATTCGATCTCATGCTGACACGGAAAATGCAACGCCGTGCTTCGGGTTCTTACAAAATGCCGACCCTTGAAGAAATGTTGGGCTATGTGCACGATTTTCTCAATGCCCATATAGGCGGTGAATTCAGTGTTAAAGATGAATGCTGGTTAACCGGGGGAGCGTCGAAAATTCAGTTCGGTTTTACGCTGAGTTGGAATGATCCTGAGCGCGGCCAGTCAACAGATCAGCTTGTTGTTCGCATGGAACCGGCGGAATCTCTTAACGCCACCAGCAGGCGCAGAGAATTTCAGATTATTCGCGCTATAGCCGATGTTGTTCCGGTTCCAAGAACCTACTGGATGGATCCTGAAGGACAGTGGTTTCCAGAGCCTGCAATTGTTTATGGCTTTATTGCCGGCAGGGCAAAACCCTCCATGGATCGCTCTCGAGTAAGCGGCATAGGAACTCAGTTCAGTCCGGAATTGCGGGCTAAATTAGGGCCTCAGTTTACTCGCCACCTCGCAGCGATTCACACTTACGACTGGCGTAATGCGGATCTAAGCTCTTTTAATAAGCCCAAAGAGGGCAGTACGCAAGCTTCGCTGTGGCAGCTTAACCGTGCGCGACGAGTCTGGGAAGAGGATCGCGGTGAAGATATGCCGATGGTGGAATATGTGGCGAACTGGCTGGAAGACAATATGCCAGTGCTTGATCGAGCCAGTATTCTCCATGGCGACTATCGGGCGGGCAATTTTCTCTTTAATGAGGATAACTGCAAAATTACTGGCTGGCTTGATTGGGAGCGTTGCTATATAGGCGACAGACATCGCGATCTCGCCTGGGCAACATCGCAGCTATTTGGCAGCTTGGCAGAAGACGGCAAAACGTTTCTTGTCAGCGGGTTGGTTCCAGAGCAGAAATTCTTTGACGATTACCAACGCTTTTCCGGTCTGGATATTGATCCGAAACGGCTGCACTATTTCCGTGTACTCAATACCTATCAATCGATGGTTGGCCCCATTGCTTCCACTTATCGAGTGGTGCGTCTTGGTAAGTCTCATCAGGACATTATGCTTGCCCTCGTCGAGGGTGCTGCATATCCCAATGCCCATGATTTACTGAATATACTTGAGGAGGGATATTGATGAGCGATCGAATAATCAACGGCCTTGGCGCCTGTATCAACTCGATCAATCAGGTGGTTGGTCCCGCAGTTGAAAAATCCGGAGATTCTCTGGCGCGTGAACAGATTGCATTGATGGCGAAATATCTGGAGTTTCTCACTCAGCGCATCAATTTCTCTCGAGATCGCACCCGCTATGAACTCCAACAGTATGTTTTTATGGGCGCTGAAATTCTGTCACTGCTTTCTGAAAAGAATATTGAGGCTGACATGCTGTCAACTTGCACTGCAGATGCCCAGTTGTGTTTGGATAACCTCAACGCCACAAATCAACAGCTGGACGAGACGAGCGTTTTATTGAAAGCAGAGATCAGCCGTATAACCCGTAGCCTGATAAAGGTGCAACCTGAGCTGCGGAAATTAATTGAGCAGGTGGTACACAGGCATTCGCGGTCTATTATCGATATTCGTCGCGCCTGGTGTAAACCCCAGAATTGGGAATCTGATAAGGACGCTGTGCCTGAGCTGGAAGCTATTTTAAAAACAGCGAGTACTTTTTCAATTTGATTTTGTCTTATGGAGGCGCTATCGCCAGCAGGGCTGGCTCCTACAAATTGCGCAATTTTCCGTAGGAGCCAGCCCTGCTGGCGATTCTTTAGATTGTACAAGGCGGGCAATCTCGCGGCTTTCTGGTGCCCACGCCGAAGCCTGGAAACGAGACGCAATAAGCCACACCTCAGGTATTCAAATTCCCCGGCAATTCTGTCCAGCGTCTGCCCCGCAGGCGCGCCATCATGTCGAAGGGGTAGTTTTCCATATTGAGGCCATAGCCGATTTCGCCTTTGTCGGTGATCCAGCGGGTCATGGCCACATAGAGCATAATCTGGGTGTAACAGGACCAGGGTGCGCCCACTAGCGGCGTGCCGTACATGATGTGCTTTTTGCCGCGCACGTCGGTGGCTTCCAGGTCGAGGGCGACACTGATGGTGCCGAGGCGGTTGGATTTGAGTTCGAGGTCGGTGAGGCCGTAAAGTTCGCCGTTCTCAAAAACATAGCCGTGGGCAAGCTTGTGTTGCTGATCGGCGGGCTTGGTGAAATCCAGCGACGTGATCCAGTGCAAGCCGTAGTTTTCACTGAAGTTGGCGTTCATCCAGGTCATGGCGCGGAGACCCGCTTCACAGCGTTCGCCCCAGCTGTGATCCATAGTGGTGATGCAGTCGACCTTGTAGGTTTTGCCACGAATTTTCAGGGTGCCCTGGGCTCTGCAGGTGAGGTCGAAATGGTTGCCGTATGCCTTGCCGAGGCCGGAGCCTTCCTCCCGCGCTTTGTCGTCATCGGGGGTGGCTTTGGGGCTGAGCCTGGGGTCGTGAATATCGAAAGGCTCGTGAAGGCCGACAAAGGAGAGGTGGGCTTCGGTGTCGTCAAAACCCACATACTCCAACGCATACTCCCGCGCGCTTTTGGCAACAACTTTCATGCCGTTGGGTGTTTCGAAACGGGACAGTTTTTCCGGTGCGGGCAATTGCTGCTGTGAATCCAGATAGAGCATTTCGGCGCGGTTGTCGCTGAGGCAGCCGTAAATGGCAACGTCGACAAGGCAGACGCCAACACTTTTGCGGGTCACCGTGTAAAAGGTGGCGAGAATGCGCTCCTCGGGAATCACGGCAATAAAATAATTGGTTTCCGCGAATTTGTAGTTGATGTCCGGGGGAATGTGATATTCGGTATCTTGATCTGTAATCATGGCAACTGTACCTGTGAAATTTAAATGACTTTTTCAGTGTTTGTTTTGATGTCTAGTTTAGGGAAACTCTGATTAATGTCATTCCCGCGCAGGCGGGAATCTATAATCCCTTGATTTTTCGTCACTCCCGCCTGCGCGGGAGTGACGGAAGCAGAATTAATCAGAGTTTCCTTAATGTTTGAAAGAGATGGCGGAATTTCTCGGCAGCGCGCCGCTCAACCGCCATTACCTTTAAAGGGAAAACGGTAACCGCATTCGCCGAGGCCGTAACCCACCGTGGTTTCGCCGTTTTCACCGATCAATTGGTATTCCATAATCTGTTCGGTCATGCAGAAGGTATCCAGGGGAATAAACCAGCGGAAAATATTTTTCGCGGTAAATTGCCATTCCCGGTCTTTTTCGTCCACCACTTTCCAGTGCATGGCCTTGATGCCCATGTTGTCTTCGTAGTAGTCATTTTTCGGCGTCATGGATTTTACGCCCAGCCATTCATTGCCGTCGTGCATCATTTTCAAATAGGCGGACTGGCCGTGCACAGACTGGCCGTGGACGGTGGCAAAGGTGATATTTTTAGCGGGAAAATACGGCCAGGCGAGACGGTAGGTGTGCATGATGTCCCAGTTGCGCGGGCCGTAACTGAGATCGCGGTAGCCGGTGCCGTTGATGTTGACGTCACCTTCTTCGCGAATGGTTACCGAACCGGTGATGCGGTAGGGGCCTTCGAGGTGGACGTTCATCATTTCCTTGGCGAAGGTGCCATCCTGATCTTTGCTCATTTCCACGCAGTCGATCATGGGCGGGTTGTAAATCCCTTCCCAGGTGAGATCAAAGGAAAAATCCTTGCTGGAAAACTGAATGCGCGAACTTTGCAGCGGCTCAGGGGCACTGAAATGAACACCGGCAATTTCAAAGCCGTCGGCGAGCCTTTCCTTGAAGTAGGGCAGGTTCATATTGATGCGGGTAAACAGGGGCTGGCCGTCGCGGAAAAAAATCACAAAACCGTTGGTCTCTTTTTGATTTTCGAGAATGCCGACGCGAATCATGCAGCCGATACGGGTTTCCGGATCGTAACAGCCGTAGAAATAGCTTTGGTTCCATTTTTCATTGTCGGTGGCCGGAACATAGCCTTCGGGATCCCATACTGTCTTGGTATTCATTGTTGACCTCATTGTTGGTTCAAAATTTAAACAGTTCTGCTGCCGGTATTTCTGCGAAGGAAGAACGCTACCTCCTTGACTGATTAACTCTTTTTTCGTCACTCCCGCGTAGGCGGGAGTCCAGAAAAATCAATTGATTATAGATTCCCGCCTGCGCGGGAATGACATTAATCAGGGCTTCCCCAAATAAATCATTAACCGCCGTTGCCCTCCCAGGGCAGCCTGTAGCCGCTTTCCGCCAGGCCATAGCCGACAGTGCCGTCGCTGAGGCGGTATTCCATAAACTGTTCGGTGAGCACAAAGGTGTCGAGGGGAAAAATCCAGTTGAAAATATAGTTGGCAGTAAATTGCCAGGTGCGGTCTTTGTCGTCGACAATGGTCCAGTCCATGGTTTTGATGGTCATATCGTCTTCGCCGTAGGTATTTTTGGCATCGACGCTTTTGATGCCGATCCAGTCTTCTCCATCGTGCATCATTTTCAGATAGGCGCTGTGGCCTTCGGTGGAGACACCGTGAACCGTGGCGAAGGTGATGTTTTTTTCCGGAAAATACGGCCAGGCGAGGCGGTAGTGTT
>JBFXIU010000124.1:0-10361 GCA_050175615.1 Porticoccaceae bacterium
ACCAAAGGCGAAATTGCCGATCACCAGGCTAATGTTGCCCAGGCTCAGATGAAAATTGGTGAAACTCAGTTAGAAATTCTTCAGTTAAATAAAAAATTTAAAACGGAAGTCGTGGATATGATTGCAGAGGTGCAGGCAAAAGTCTTTGATCTTAGGGAGAGAATTACCGCCATTCGCGATAAGGTTGAGCGAGCCACTATTCGAGCGCCGGTTTCAGGTGTTGTCCTTGGTCTCAGTACCCATACTATTGGCGGAGTTATTCAAGCCGGCAAGCCGATCCTTGATATTGTGCCGGAAAATGGTGAGTTGATTGTTGAAGCCAGGGTTAGCCCGGCTGATATTGACCGTGTCTATATAGGTGCCGAGGCCAGAATACGTTTTAGTGCTTTTAAAAGTGCGACTACGCCAACGATAATGGGAGAGGTATCGAAAATTTCTGCAGATCGCTTTGAAGACGAAAAGGATGGAACGCCTTACTACAAGGCTACTGTCAGCGTCACTGAAGAAGGGCGACAGCTGATGACGGGGCTTACCCTGGTGCCTGGCATGCCTGCAGAAGTACTTATCAAAACCGGTGAAAGGACATTGTTGCAATATCTGGTACAACCAGCGAGCAATGCCATGGCACGATCGCTAATTGAGGAGTGATTGAATATGAAAGGATTCAAAGCGGTTCCGGTTTTATTGTTGACTATGGCCACTGTGCCCGCGCAGGCGTCAAATTTGGTGGATCTTTATCAGGAGACCATGGCGTCAGATCCCCGGTTACTCAGAGCCGAATCTGAGGAGGCGTTGTATCAGGCGCGGGAGCGTTATCAGTTTGGCGGCCTATTGCCCAAAGCTTCGGTGGGTGCCCAGGGTACAAGAACCCGACGGGATGCAGCGACAAATCAGGGACTAGATGCGCGGGATTACTATAATGGTGAAAAATACTACGCTTCTGTGAGCCAGCCGCTTTACGACAAGCCTAAGTGGGAAGCTTATCGTGCCGCCAGTAAGGAAGCGGGTCGCTATAGCAGTCGCTATGACGAAACCCGCAGCCTGATTGCGGTCGATTTAGTGGATCGTTATACCAAGGTGCTCGCTGCGGAAGATAATTATGCCTTTGTCAAGGCGGAGCGTGAGTCGGCGGAAGAGCAGCTTGACCAGGTTCGAGCCCGTCATGAAAGAAAACTGGCAAAAGTCACTGATCTTCTTGCCGTTGAGGCAAGAGCCAATATGCTGTTTGCCAACGAGATTGAAGCTCTCAATGCAGTCGCCATTGCCCGTGAGGGACTTTCCGAGGTTTTGGGGCGGGAGGTTACAGAGTCACTTGATCCCCTTAACGAAGCTGTTGCTGTAGCTTGGGAGCTGGGTAGTCTTGAGGAGTGGGTGCAAAAAAGCCTTCAGGATAATAGTTCCCTTAAAGCTAGCCGGTTAGCCCTTGAGGCTGCCGCAGCTGGTGTTAAACAGGCAGCTGGGCAAAGACATCCCTCCTTGTCGATGTCGTTGACTGCGCAAAAAAGTGATATTGGTTTTGAAAACGCTCAGGTACCCACAACTGAGGTTTATGTTGCGGCCTTGAATCTTACTATTCCCATTTATTCTGGTGGCCAGGTGTCGGCTCAGGTATCTGAAGCTCGCTCTAAATTGCGTATGGCGGAGCAGGATTACGAGCAAATAGAGCGGGAGCTGCGCAAAAAGGCGCGTGAAGCTTTTTTGAATGTGAAAAGCGCAAGGGAACGTGCTAATGCGGCTCGCAAAGCGGTGTCATCAGCAAAAAAATCTGTTGAGGCGCAGGAAAAAGGTTTTAGCTATGGCACCGTAACCGCGGTTGATGTTCTTGCAGCAAGCCAAACGCTCTACGAAGCAAAGCGGGATTTTCGCCAGGCTTATTATGATCTTATGCTTCATTGGGTCACTCTTCAGCAGGTGGCTGGGCAGTTTTCTCCCGATAATATTGCCGAAATAAATGGCTGGCTTGATGTCGCCCAATCTGCTTCGCAAAAATAGTTTTTTAATGTATTCAGTTTTGAGGAGCTGCGTTGAGAACTCAGCTGATACACCTACCCAGAGTCTATAAACGGTTCATTCTTGCCGCCAATGATTTTCTCATTATTGAGCTGGCGCTCCTGGCCGCTTTTTATTTTCGCCTGGGATGGTGGCCATGGGACATCGTTAGCGCCTATTCTCAGGTGTTTGTTGTTGCCCCTCTTTGCGTTCTCTTCTTTTTTTATAAGCTCGATCTATACAGTTCCATAACCCGCCATGCTGGCGTTGAGGTGATGTCGGTATTGGCCAGAGGCGTTTCTTTTGGCGCGCTTTTGGTGCTGTGGATTTTCTTTATGGTTCCAGTCCAGCCCCAGTTGCCGCGAAGCGTGTTGGTTTTATTTTGGGTGCTGTCTATATTCGGGTTGCTGTCGTCGCGACTGATTGCGGGGCGCTGGCTTCATGGCACCAATGTGTCGAATTTAATGTTGGAGTTCGCCGGCTGGAAAAACCAGAAAAAAGAGCGCGGCAAACCTGTAGCGGTTTACGGCGCAGGTTCCGCAGGCAGGCAACTGGCCAGCGCCTTGCGCCAGGCCAAGCGCTTTTCTCCCCTGGCGTTTATCGATGATGATCCCGCTTTGCAGGGAGAGGTGGTTGCGGGGCTAAAGGTTTACAGCCCCCAAGAATTGCCGGAACTTTTGGCCAATATGAGTAATTTCGAAATTTTTCTTGCCCTCCCTTCGGTCGGTCGTCACCGTCGGCAGGAAATTATTCGCTTTCTTGAACCCTTTGATGTTCATGTTCGCTCAGTTCCCTCTTTGGATGAGCTAACTCAGGGATTAGTCAATGTGGATGATATTCGCGACGTGGATGTGGCGGATATTCTCGGTCGCGACCCGGTGCCCCCGATAAGAGCGCTGCTGGAAAAAACCATTTCGGGAAGAAACATTGTGGTTACCGGCGCCGGTGGCTCCATTGGCTCTGAGCTTTGTCGCCAGATTTTTAAATATCAGCCGGCGAAAATCATTCTTGTCGATCACAGTGAATTTAGCCTCTATAACTGTTCCAGTGAATTGGAGGAGCTGATGGTAAAGCTGGGGCAGCGGCTGGAGCTGGTGCCGGTGATCGGTTCAGTGATTGATACTGAACTCTTGATGACGCTGTTTAAAAAATACGAGGTCGATACGGTTTATCATGCCGCTGCCTATAAACATGTGCCCCTGGTGGAAAATAACGGCTACCAGGGTTTTATCAACAATGTGTTTGGCACCCTGTCGCTGGCGAAAGCGGCGATGCAGGCCGGCGTCGGGCGGGTTGTTTTGGTGTCTACAGATAAAGCCGTGCGGCCAACCAATCTGATGGGCGCCACCAAGCGCCTGGCGGAGCTTGTACTTCAGGCCTTGAGTCGCCTGGATACCGTGGATTTTTCCGGGCTGACTATTGTCGGCGGCCACAGCGGTGATTTGCCGGAACAGGTCGTTAACAACACCCGTTTTACCATGGTAAGGTTTGGCAATGTCCTTGATTCTTCGGGTTCGGTAATTCCCAAATTTCGTCGCCAGATTCGCGAAGGCGGCCCTGTCACCGTTACCCACAGAAACGTCACCCGCTATTTTATGACCATTCCAGAAGCGGCAGAGCTGGTGTTGCAGGCCAATGGCCTCAGCGAAGGCGGCGATGTTTTTATTCTCGATATGGGGCAGCCGGTTAAGATTGATGACTTGGCTCAAAAACTGATTCATCTCTCCGGGTTGTCTCTGCGGGATGATAATAATCCCGACGGCGATATTGAAATTCGCTACACAGGCATTCGCCCGGGGGAAAAACTCTTTGAAGAGCTGCTGATCGATCATAAAGCGCTGCCCACCGAGCATCCAAAAATCTGGCGCGCCAATGAGCGGGTGATTCTTTGGCCGGAATTGAAGCTGCTGTTGAATGCCCTGGAGCAGGCATTCAAGGCGAATTCTCAAATACAAATTCAGGAACTGCTGTCTATTCCCGAAATCGGCTATCAGCCCAGCCCGACTGTCTGACCTGGGTCAGGCCAATGACGGCAACGTCCCCTTATCGCCAGCAGGGCTGGCTCCTACAAAATAAGTCAGAGCTCCAATGTGGGAGCCGGGCATCCCGGCGAAAGGTTCTTAGCTTCGCAAGCCCTCGCCTACAGGGTAGGCTCCTACAAAAAAACAAAAGCGTCCACCTGTAGGAGCCTGCCTGCAGGCGATTGTTGAAACACAGCCAATCTCGATTTCTTGTCGCCAAAGCCACGATTTTCGTGATTCTCGCGCAGGCGGGAATCCAGTTTTTCTATGTGCTGAGACTCTTGGATTCCCGCCTGCGCGCACTACTGTCCGGAATATTTCACGCCGTCATTCCTGCGAAGGCAGGAATCCCTAATCGAAACCAACTGAACACCGGGGCATATGTGTGCAGTAGCCTAATAAAGCGGTAAATCAGCTGATTTTTCAACAATATTAGCACCCTGAGGGACTAACCTGAAAATCTTCCTAGGTTCCTGCCTGCGCAGGAACGACAGCTTTCGTTTAAGTCTCGATGTGGTCAGAACCACTCAACCTCCTTACTATTTCAGGCTTAAGGAAAGCAGCCTCTATTTATTCCGGACAGTAGTGCGCCTACGCGGGAATGACGGCTTAAGTCAGTGCCATTCATCTTGGTGGGAGCTTGTCTGGAAGCGATAAAATACCGCCAGCGCCACAAAATAGACGTATTGCCCATAACAGGCGATAATATGCCTCCTTTTTTCTTCGAGCAAAACAGTCGCTTTTCTCAGAAGCTATTTACGATCGTCGCGAGCGATGGCCAGGCCAGGCGAAAAACGGCGAAAAAGCGGAGTGTACAGGTAGTGCATGAGCATTTTGAGCTGTTTTTCAACACAAAATGGCCGAGCGCAGCAGGTCATAAATAGATTCTCAAAGATCAGTGGCTGAATTAGCAACCCGGTAAACAGTGTGATTCGATGAGCCAGCAAAAACGTATTCAGTTAATGGACACCACCCTTCGCGATGGTGAGCAGACCCAGGGCGTCTCCTTTTCCGCCGAGGAAAAGGCCGCCATTGCCAAAGGGCTACTGAAATCTCTCAATGTGGATCGTATCGAGGTGGCGTCCGCCTGTGTTTCCGAAGGGGAAAAACAGGCGGTTACCAATATCAACAGCTGGGCGCGCGCCGAAGGCCTTGACGATCGCATTGAGGTGCTTGGCTTTGTCGATTACAAACGCAGCGTCGACTGGATTGTCGACACCGGTGGCCGGGTCATCAATTTGCTCACCAAAGGCAGCGAAAAGCACTGCCGCGAACAGCTGGGCAATACATTGGAGGGTCACGCCGAGGACATCAAAACCACTGTGGCCTACGCCCTGTCCCAAGGGTTGAAGGTCAATGTCTATCTGGAAGACTGGTCCAATGGCTATAAAGACAGCCCGGATTATGTCTACGGCCTTATGGATCAGATTCGCAATATTGGCATCAGCCATTTTATGCTTCCCGATACCCTGGGCGTGATGTCGCCGAAGGAAGTGTTTGCCAGCCTCAGTGATATGATCAATCGCTACCCGAATGTGCAGTTCGATTTTCATCCCCATAACGATTACGGCCTCGCCATTGCCAATGTGATGGCGGCGGTGGAGGCCGGTGTCTCCAGCATTCACTGCACAGTTAACTGCCTTGGCGAGCGCGCCGGCAATGTGTCGCTGGCGGAAGTGGCGGTGGTGCTCAAAGACAAGATGGGACTGGAGCTTTCCATCGACGAAAGCAATATCATGAAAGTCAGCAAAATGGTGGAGAATTTTTCCGGCAAGTGGATTCCCGACAATGCCCCTATTATTGGCGCTGATGTTTTTACCCAAACGGCGGGAATTCACGCCGATGGCGACCGCAAGGGCGGGCTTTATGTCAGCAAGCTCACGCCGGAGCGTTTTGGCCGCACCCGCAGTTACGCCCTCGGCAAAATGAGTGGTAAAGCATCGTTGATCAAAAATTTGGAAGCTCTGGGTATTACCCTGTCACCGGAAAACCAGGCCAAGGTGCTCGCCCGTGTGGTGAAAATGGGCGACTCAAAACACCAGATTACCCTGGATGATTTGCCATTTATTATTGCCGATGTCATGGAAAGCCGGGAATACAAGCATATTAAATTACTGGACTGCGCCATCACCAGCAAGTTGAACGAGGCGTCCCAGGTGAGTATCAAAGTGGAACTGGACGGTGAAATTCATGAGGCCACCGGGCAGGGCAACGGCGGCTTTGATGCCTTTATTCAGGCCATTCAACAGGTTTTGATGCTGAAAAACCTGCAATTGCCAGACCTTATCGATTACGAAGTAAAAATTCCCAAGGGCGGCAATACCAATGCCCTCACCGAATGTATCGTCACCTGGCGGGAAGCGGGTAAAAAGAAAATCAAAACCAGAGGCGTTCACGCCAACCAGGTTTTTGCCGGTGTCTTGGCCACCCTGAGGGTGGTCAATATGCAGCTTCACCAGCGCCGGTAAATTTATTGTTTTAATGACATCGCCCGCATGGCAGGCGATGTCTTTCTTTTTTAAGAAACCTTAGGCATTGCCCGCAGCTTTTCCACCACCTTGTCGCCAAATTCGCTGGTGCTGATCATATTGACGCCGGCGCCGGGTTTGGACAGGTCCGCCGTTGAGAAGCCGTCGGCGAACACGCCCTGCATGGCATCCCACACATTCTGAGCCTCTTTTTCCATGCCAAAGCTCATCTCCAGCATCATCGCCACGGAGCCGATCATGGAGTAGGGGTTGGCGATACCTTTGCCGGCGATATCCGGCGCCGAGCCATGGGAGGGTTCATAGTAGGATTTCTCCGGACCCTGACAGGCGGAGGGCATCAAGCCCAGGGAGCCGAGAATGCCGCCGGCCTGATCGCTGAGAATGTCGCCGAACATATTTTCCATGACCATGACATCGAACTGGCCGGGATTCAGACACAGGTGGGTGGCGGCGGCGTCCACCAGCATGTGAATCACTTTGACATCGGGGAAGTCGGCGTGAACCTCGTCGAGAACCTCGTTCCACAACACGCTGGATTTAAGCACGTTGCTTTTGTGGATGTTGTGCAGCACCTTCTTGCGGCGCTGAGCCAGCTTGAAGGCTTCGCGGAGAATTCGACTGATCTGGCCTTCATCGTACTCCAGGGTTTCTTTGACATAGCGCAGGCCGTCGGCGTTGACGCCCATTTCCTTCTCTCCGAAGTAGAGGCCGCCCACCAGTTCGCGCACCATGATCATGTCGATACCTTCACCGACAATCTCCGCTTTCAGCGGCGAGAAATGGGCGATCGCTTTTGGCAGCGAGACCGGGCGGTAGTTGGCAAAGGTGTTGTAGCGGCGGCGCATGGGCAGCAGGGCGCCGCGCTCTGGCTGCATATCCACAGGGATTTTTTTTGATTCCTCGTGGCTGAGGCCAATGGGGCCTTTGATAATGGCGTCGGCCTCGTCGCAGATTTTTTTGGTGGCTTCGGGAAAGGCGTCGCCGTAGTCAAAGTAGGCCTGGCCGCCAAAGGCCGCTTCCATCAGGTCGAAGGTAACGTCATTGCGCTCTTCCACCAGTTTCAGTACCTTGATGGCTTCGTGCATGATTTCAGGGCCGATGCCGTCACCGGGAAGAATAGCGATTTTGTAGGTTTTCATGGTTGGCGGGTAAATTCCTTGTGGAGACTGTGGGAAAGGGTTGCAGTGGCGTATTCAGCGCCGCTGTTGGCAAAGGCGGCAATTCTATCAAAACTGCCGCTGGCCAACAATTGAGGGAGGCCTATTGCGCCAATCAATGGGGCTTGTCCTGGAAGTAAAAATTTATATGCGGGCATGACAAAATGCGTAGTTTTGGTATTAAGAAAGCCCTGATTAATGTCATTCCCGCGAAGGCGCATTACTGTCCGGAATAAATAGAGGCTGCTTTCCTTAAGCCTGAAATAGTAAGGAGGTTGAATGGTTCTGAGCGCCTCGAGACTTAAATGAAAGCTGTCGTTCCTGCGTAGGCAGGAACCTAGGAAGATTTTCAGGGTAGTTTCTCGGGGGCTGCTAACATTGTTGAAAAAATCAGCTGATTTACCGCTTTATTAGGCTACTGCACACATATGTTCTGGTGTTCAGTTGGTTTCGATTAAGGATTCCTGCCTACGCAGGAATGACGGCGTGAAATATTCCGGACAGCAGTGCGCGAAGGCGGGAATCTATACTTCGTTGATTTTTCTAGACTCCCGCCTACGCGGGAGTGTCGAAAAGAGAATTAATCAGAGTATCCCTAAAAGAAAGCCGTCGTTCCTACGCAGGAATGACGGCGTCAAATAGTGCGAACAGTAGTGCGCCTGCACGGGAGTGACGAAAACGGAACTAATCAGCGTCTCCTCAAGTCAGTGTCGTTCCGGTTCGGCCATAAAGTTGGCGGCAGATTCTCCAATAACAACTTCCCCCGTGACCGGATGGGTAAACGCCAATCTCATGGCGTGGAGCATCAGCCGTGACGCCATTGCTTTCGATGTTGGGCAACCGTAAAAACTGTCTCCCAAAATGGGGTGCCCCAGCTCTCGCAGATGAACCCGCAGTTGGTGAGAGCGCCCGGTTTGCGGTTCCAGCAACAGTTTGGAAATTTTGTCCTGATGATCGCGCTGTAAAACGCGATAGCGGGTGAGGGCGGGTTTGCCCTGCTCGTAGCAGATTTTCTGCAGAGGCCGCTGCGGCCAGTCGGTGATGAGCGGCGCATCCACCGAGCCGCTGTCTGTCGCCACCAGGCCAAAAACCACCGCTTCATACTGCTTGTCGACCTGGCGCAGCTGAAACTGGCGGCTGAGATTGGCGTGAACCTCTTTGTTGAGGGCAATTACCATAATGCCTGAGGTATCCATATCCAGGCGATGAACAATCAATGCTGTTGGCCATTGGCCTTGCAGGCGGGAAATCAGGCAATCCCGATTGAGAGGGTGGCGGCCGGGCACACTGAGCAAGCCCGAGGGTTTGTTAACCAGCAACAGGCTGTTGTCAGCGTAGAGCACAGCGGGTTCCTCCCGGCACAGGGGCACAATAAAGTCTGAACCGGCATCTGAGCCAGAGCCGAATTCAGGGTTGTCGCTGCCGGATAAAGTCATGGCGCAATTCTACAGCAAAGGCCGAGCTTCGGTGTGGCCAAAAGCGAGCGCAGATTGAGCCAGAAGAGGTCAAAGCCGTGGTAACATTGCGGTTTTTTACGGGCAAGCTGAAAGGACGTCTTTTTCATGATTCAAGCGATGACCGGAGTCGACCAGAATGTCAACTGATTCGCAAACTGCCCCTAGCCGGGATACCTATATTCTCAGGGCAAACTGCCGCGCCGCCACCGGCGTTGTTGCCGCCGTCACCTCCTATCTGGCGGAACGCAACTGCTATATTTGCGCACTGGAACAGTTCGATGACGAGGAAACCGAGAAATTCTTTATGCGCGCGGTGTTTCGCCCGGAAGGAGACAGCCACAGCATAGACAGTATTCGCCGCGATTTCGAGCCGGTGGCGGAAGGTCTCGGCATGCAATGGGCCATGCGCAACTGCCGTCAGCCCACCAAAGTGATTATTATGGTGTCCAAGTTTGACCATTGCCTCACGGATCTCCTCTACCGCTACGGCAAGGGCGATCTCAATATGGACATTGTCGCCGTGGTTTCCAACCACCTGGATTTGCGCCCCATGGCGGAACGGGATGGCATTCGCTTCGTGTATATGCCGGTAAACAAAGACAACAAGGCCGAGCAGGAAGCGCGACTGATGGAAATGATCGACGAAACCGGCACCGAGCTGGTGATTCTCGCCCGCTATATGCAGATTCTTTCCAATGAGCTGTCAGAAAAACTCCGCGGCCGCTGTATCAATATTCACCACTCTTTTTTGCCCGGCTTTAAAGGTGCCAAACCCTACCACCAGGCCTTTGATCGCGGCGTTAAACTGATTGGCGCTACCGCCCATTACGTCACCTCCGACCTCGACGAAGGCCCCATTATCGAACAGGTGGTGACCCGGGTGGATCACAACTACAAGCCGGAAGACCTGGTTAAAGTGGGGCGCGACAACGAGTCCATCGCCCTCGCCAGAGCCGTGAAATATCACACCGAACACCGCGTTTTTCTCGACGGCAATAAAACCGTCGTTTTTCTTGGGAGTTAACAATGGCAATTCGCATCGACGGCAAGGCTTTTGCCGACCAGCTCTGTGAACAACTCAAAATCGAAGTGGCGCAGCTCAAGGCCGATTGTGGCCTGCAACCCTGTATTGCCGTGGTCTTGGTGGGCGAAGACCCCGCCAGCCATGTGTACGTCTCCAACAAGGTCAAGCGCTGCGTGCAATTGGGCATAGTGTCCCGCGTACACCGGTTGCCGGCCACCACCGGC
>JBFXIU010000125.1:0-10126 GCA_050175615.1 Porticoccaceae bacterium
ATGCGTATTTTCAATTCTGCACTGCCATTGGCGGCTATGCATTCTGACTGAACAGCATTGAGGGCAAAAAACCTGGCGCGCAATCGCCCCAGAGCCGAAGGCACATGGAGAGTGTCGCTGAACATATCCGCAGACAACAGCTCTCTGATTGCATCAATCAGCAGCTCAATGCCGGCGCCGCTGGCTGCAGACAACCAGACGGCAACAGGCCGCCCATTGCCGTCCCGGTCGATATGGGGTTCTGTGTGTTCAAGCAGGTCAATTTTGTTGTAGACCAACAGCTGAGGATTATCAGCAGCGCCAATTTCATGGAGCACTTCGGACACACTGTCCATATTGCGCTGACGGTTTTCGCTGTGGGCATCCATCACATGCAGCAACAGGGTGGCACTGGCAGCCTCTTCAAGCGTAGCGCTGAACGCCTCCACCAATTTATGGGGCAGGTGACTGATAAAGCCCACGGTATCGGCAAGGATCACCGAGCCCACATCGGCAATTTCAACACGCCTCATGGTTGGATCCAGGGTAGCAAAGAGCTTGTCTTCCACCAAAACATCAGAGGATGTCAGACGGTTAAAGAGTGTGGATTTACCGGCGTTGGTATAGCCCACCAGGGAGACGGTTGCAATTTCTGCACGCTGCCGGGAGCGGCGCCCCTGGTCGCGCTGCCTGCGCACTTTTTCAAGGCGTTTTTGCAGAGCGCTGATGCGATCCCGTATCAGGCGGCGGTCGGTTTCCAGCTGGGTTTCACCGGGCCCACGCATACCGATACCACCCTTTTGGCGCTCGAGGTGAGTCCAGCCGCGCACCAGACGTGTAGCCATAAAATCGAGCTGGGCAAGTTCCACCTGGAGCTTGCCCTCATAGGTTCGCGCACGCTGGGCAAAAATATCGAGAATGAGGCCGGTACGATCAAGAACCCGGCATTCAAGGAAGGTTTCAAGATTGCGCTGCTGGCTGGGAGACAGGCTGTGATTAAAGATAACAATCTCGGCGCAGTGTTCGTGAACACGCACCTTCAACTCTTCAAGCTTGCCTTTACCAACAAAGTATTTGGGATCTGGAGCCTTGCGGTTGGCGGTGACAAAGTCAACGGGGTCACCGCCAGCAGAAAGCACCAGTTCTTCAAACTCCCGAGGATCATCCGGCTCGTTCTCTGTTTCCAGGTCAAGGTGAACCAGGAGAGCTTTTTCCCCGGATGAGGGACGCTCAAAAAACAATCAGCTCACCTTAATCTTCAGTGTCTCCACCCTCGTCATCCATGGGCGTCACAGGCAGACGCACAGGGCGAGATGGCACCACTGTCGAGATAGCATGCTTATAAACCATTTGACTGACGGTATTTTTTAGCAGCACCACGAACTGATCAAAGGATTCAATCTGACCTTGCAGCTTGATACCATTGACAAGAAAGATGGATACTGGAACCCGCTCCTTACGAAGCAGATTCAAAAAAGGGTCTTGTAGATTATGCCCTTTTGACATGGTATTTCTCCTTATAAAATATAAGCACCCAAAAAAACCGAAGAATTCTCTTCCAGGGCACAACAATACTGCTTAAATTAATAACACTCGGCTGAAGTGCAATCATATCACTGGCTTGCGAAATTATATATGGGGCTGTTTTGTAAAATTTTCAAGGCACCCATAACTATTTCTTCTGGCGATACGAGTTGATCAACGCCATCATCTATATAGAGGCTGTTAAGATTGCTCCAGCCACGCAACCAGGTGAGTTGTCTTTTCGCCAATTGCCGCGATGCCGCTATGGCCATTGATACCGCCTCGTCCCGGGATAACCCGCCGTCAAGGTATTGCCAGATCTGGCGATAGCCCACCGCGCGAATGGCGGGCAGTTCGGTACTGAGATCTCCTCGATTGCGCAGTGCTTGGACTTCTGCAACCAAACCTAGTTCCAGCATGCGCTGAAATCTTTGCGCTATACGTCGATGCAGGAAAGCGCGATTTTTAGGCAACAGGGCAATCTGGATTATATCGAATTGGTCGACGATAGGCTGGATAGCTCTGGCTTCGGTATATTGCCTGGCTTTTAGCTGGCTGGCGGGCACACCGGTAATTCGGTAAATTTCGAGCGCGCGCTGGATACGCTGGGAGTGATTGGGGTGCAAAGTGGCCGCCGTCACGGGATCCACCAGATCCAACTGGCGGTGAAGTTCCGGCCAGCCCAGCTCTGCGGCCTCGGCACAGATTTCATCCCTGACAAGCTTATCAGAGGGCGGCAGATCGGCGAGTCCTTCAAGCAAAACACGAAAATACAGCATGGTGCCCCCGACCAGCAGGGGCACCTTGCCTCGCCGGCAAATGTCGGCAATCAGAGGCACAGCATCGGCGGCAAAATCTGCGGCGGAGTAGGCCTGGGAGGGGTCGCGAATATCCACCAGATGATGGGGGGCGCGGGCGAGAAACTCTCTGTCCGGCTTGGCGGTGCCTATGTCCATGCCCCGATAGACCAGAGCCGAATCAACGCTAATAATTTCTGCCGGTATATGGTCAAGGAGCATTGCCGCCAGATCGGTTTTACCGGTGGCTGTGGGCCCCATAAGAAAAATCACCGGAGGTTTTCCGGGTTGAGATGACACTTTAGCGCCCCCGCAAAAACAGGCTGTCTAGCTCTGCCAGAGACATCTGCACCCAGGTGGGTCGACCGTGGTTGCATTGCCCGCTGCGCTCGGTTTCTTCCATGTCGCGCAGCAGCGCATTCATTTCGGGAATACTGAGCCTGCGATTGGCGCGCACCGAGCCGTGGCAAGCCATGGTCGAGAGCAGCTCGTTCTGATGATTTTCAATGCGATGACTGTCGCCCTCGGTCAGCAGATCCGCCAGCACATCCCTGACTAATGGATCGACATCAGAGCCTTTCAGCAGTGCGGGAACCTCTCTCACCAGCAGGGTTTCCGGCCCTGCGCGCTGAATCTGAAAACCCAGCCTGGAGAAAAGCGCCTGATGCTCTTCACAGGCATCGGCCTCCCTTTCACTGACTGCAATAGTTTCAGGAACCAGCAGCGGCTGAGATGTTATCCCCTGGGAGCTAAACGCCGTTTTCATGCGCTCATAGGTGATGCGTTCGTGGGCGGCATGCATATCCACCATCACCAGGCCGCTGGCATTTTCGGCGAGGATATAAATGCCCTTAAGCTGGGCAATGGCAAAGCCCAGCGGCGGAATGTCGTCCTCGGTGGAATCTGGTGCTGGCACCGGGGTGTCACCAAAACCACTGCGGGACAGTTGCCCGTAAATACCCAGCTGGTCACCGACCCTCCCCCCCGCGGCTTTATAGTTTTCACCGAAGCCAAGGCCGCCGCTGCGGGCAAGCCCTGAGAAGCCACGCTGAACGGGCGTCGCAGGCTCCTGATGGCCAATGTTTGACGGGGTTTGCTGAAAGACGTCGTCGGCAACCCCGGCACGGGGGCTGCCTTCTATGCCGCCACTGCGCTCAAGGCGATGACCGGGTCGAATATCCGCTACCGCCCGATGCAGGGCGGAAAAAATAAAGTCGTGTACCTGGCGGCTTTCGCGAAACCGCACTTCGTGCTTGGTGGGGTGAACATTGACATCCACATTTCCAGCGTCAAGCTCAAAAAACAGTACATAGGCGGGGTGGCGGCCATTATAGAGGACGTCCTGGTAAGCCTGGCGCACTGCGTGGCTCACCACCTTGTCGCGAATGCTGCGGCCATTGACAAAAAAATACTGCAAATCGGCCTGGCTTCGCGAGAATGTCGGCTGCGCCATCCAGCCCCAGAGTTTGAGGCCGGGACGTTCCAGCTCGACAAAAAGCGCATTTTCCATAAATGCCGGCCCACAGACCATTGCGACCCGGCGCTCCTGCTCAAGCAGCGAATCAGCGGCGCGATAGCTGTGAATTTGCTTGCTGTTGTGGCGCAGCGAAAAAGAAACACCAAAATGGCTGAGCGCCAGTTTTTTGACAATATCATCGATCCGGGAAAACTCCGTCTGCTCTTTGCGCAGAAACTTGCGGCGCGCCGGAGTATTAAAAAACAGGTCGCGCACTTCGACGGTGGAACCCCGGGCATGCTGCACCTGATCCACCTCCACAGCCATATCCCGGCCTTCACTGCGCGCCCGCCAGCCAATGCCGCTGTCGTCGGCGCTGGTGAGCATTTCAAAGCGGGATACCGAGGCGATACTGGCCAGCGCCTCGCCGCGAAACCCAAGGGTGGCAACCGCTTCGAGATCTGCCAGTTCGGCAATTTTGCTGGTGGCGTGGCGGCTCAACGCCAGGGGAAGATCCTCTGCGGCAACTCCCATACCATTGTCGCGGACGCGAATGCGCTTGATACCGCCGGCATCGACATCGATGTCGATGCGATCGGCGCCGGCATCGAGACTGTTTTCCAGCAATTCCTTAACCACGGACGCAGGGCGCTCCACCACTTCACCGGCGGCAATCTGGTTAGCCAGTCTGGGGCTGAGCAACTGGATACGAGGCATGGGCGCTCCGTTATAACCAACGTTAAAATTGGCGGGTTCAGGTAGTGGGTATTTTGAGGCGCTGACCGACACGAATGTCTGCGGATGTCATGCCGTTGTGCCTTTTCAACGCTTCGACACTGACATTGTAACGGGCAGCGATGCCGGAAAGTGTATCACCCCTGGCGATCACATACACGGCGGGGGTATCGCCATCCAGACCCCGGTTCTTTGCCACCCAGGTTCCCGGCGGAGCACTGCGGTAAAAATAGGCTTTAATACCGGAAAAAATCGCTTCGGCCATACGCTGCTGATAGGCTCGATCCGCCAGCTGGCGCGCCTCGCCCGGATTGGAAATAAACCCGGTTTCCACCAGAATAGAAGGGATATCCGGCGACTTGAGCACCACAAACCCCGCCTGCTCCACATGCTTTTTATGCAATCTGGCGATATTGCCCATACTGTCGAGAACCTGCTTGCCCACATCCAGGCTGCTGTTGAGGGTCGCAGTCATGGACAAATCGAGAAGAACCCCCGCCAGCATCTGATCCTTGTCACTGATTTTAAGATTGCCAACGCCGCCGATTAGATCGGCCTGATTCTCCCGCTGCGCCAGGTAGCGCGCAGTTTCACTGGTGGCGCCGCTCGCCGACAACGCAAACACAGACGCACCCCGCGCGGCAGGATTTTTAAAGGCATCCGCGTGAATGGAAACAAACAAGTCAGCGCGCTGGTCGCGGGCAATATCGGTACGCCCGCGCAGGGGAATATAGTAATCGCTGGTGCGCACCATTTCGCCCTTGAAACCGGGTTCCCGATCGACAAGCGCCTTGAGAGCCTGACTAATGGCCAGCACCACTTGTTTTTCGCGAATGCCCCCAGGCCCCAAAGCTCCCGGATCCTCGCCACCGTGGCCGGCATCAATTGACACGATAATGTCTCGATCTCTGGTCGCTGTGGCGACCGCATCGCTGACGGTTTTTTTCTTTTCCTGAAACTTGTCGTAGAGATCCAGCACCAGACGATTGCCATACTGGTCGTTGTCCTTGAGGGGAAAACTGCGTGGATTCACCGGCTGACGCAGGTCAAAAACAATGCGCAAATCTGTTTGATGGCGCTGGGCACTGCGAATTCGAGTAATTGGTGTATCTGTTAAGTCCAAAGCATCGAAACTGCCTTGAAAACTGGTGTTGCTCATATCGAGCACGATACGATCAGGGTTTTCCAAGGTAAACAGGGAGTGCTCCGCCGGCTGATTGAGGTCAAAGACCAGGCGGGTATGATCAGGAGCGCGCCAAAGCCGCACAGTCTCTACTGACGCGGCCTGCACTGCGAATGTCCATAGCGACAAAACAAGGACAAACCACCACGGACGAATGACAGGATTAGCTCTTATCTGTTTCATTACCAAGAATGTCCAACACAGCGTCACCTGACGGCGTAAGTGCCATTATAGTCAACTTGCGCCCTGCACCTTCAACCTCGATGGCGACAACCAAGTCAGGCTCCGGCAGGAAGCCCTGGCCTTTTTCCGGCCACTCCACCACACAGAGGTTGTCGCGGTCAAAATAATCCCTGATACCCATAAATTCAAGCTCTTCCGGGTCGTTGAGCCTGTAGAGGTCAAAATGATAGATACTTCCCGCCGGCAACTGATAGGGCTCCACCAGGGTATAGGTCGGGCTTTTAACAGCACCGGAATAACCCCTGCTGCGCACGATGCCGCGGCAGAGTGTGGTTTTGCCAGCGCCGAGATTGCCCTCAAGAAAAACCGTTCCGCAGGTCAGCGCCTGACCGAGCCGCTGACCAAAGGCCACCATAGCCGCCTCGCCGTCAATCTGTATGGAAAATGTCTCTGCCACTCTCAACCACCGTTATTTTGTTGCCACGATCTGCTAATGGTGCATTTCTTGTAGGGCACTTTTGTTGCGCCAATGCCGCAGCAGGGGCATCAGGTCTGTGGCACAGAGACCAATTTGACCGGACAAGGCAACAGCATCATCCGCCGCCAGAGCGTGAAGGCAGGCACCGGTTTCAGCCGCCTCCCGAGAAGGCAGCCCTTGCGCCATCAGTGCGCCGAGGATACCACTGAGCACGTCACCCATGCCGCCAACAGCCATTCCCGGATTTCCATAGGGGCAGAGACTGATGACAGATTCGGCATCAGCAATTAAAGTGCCCGCGCCCTTTAAGAGGACAGTGGCGGCAAATTTCTGCTGAAGAGCCCTGACCGCGGCAAACCTGTCCCCCTGTATTTCATGGCTATCAACCCCGAGCAAACGGCCAGCTTCGCCGGGATGGGGGGTCATCAGAGTACGGGACAGATCAGCGCGACCACCGATGCGGCTTTCGTTGAGGATATTCAAGCCATCTGCATCCAGCACCATCGGCAAACCGGACGCCAGCGCCTTTTGCAGCAACTGCTCTGACCAGGGGGATCTGCCCAAACCGGGGCCGACCACAAGCACAGAGGCTTTTTCCAGCAGCGGCTCAAGCTCCTGGCCGCTATTAACGCCTACCGCCATTATTTCCGGACAGCGCGCAATCAGCGCAGGCACATGCTCCGGCCTGGTGGCAACACTGACAAGCCCGGCGCCAGTCCTGAGAGCCGCTTCGGCGGCCATGGCCACAGCGCCACCAAAGCCGCAATCACCGCCGACACAGAGGACATGGCCAAACAAGCCCTTATGGGCATCCGCCGCTCGCGTCGGCAGGTTTGCACTCAATGGCTGCCAGGCAAGCAAGCGCGCAGGAGCCTTTACTTGTTCATAAATATCGCTGGGCACCGCCAGATCGTCAAATAACCTGGCGCCACAATAGGCTGGCGCACTACCTGTGTACAGGCCGCGCTTGCGACCGATAAAAGTCACTGTCATTTGGCAGCGCAACGCACGCCCAAAGATACGCCCGCTATCGCCACAAACCCCCGAGGGAATATCCACAGCCACTACGGGCAAACCACTGAGGTTGATGGCATCGATGACCCGGGCAAAGGGATCGCGGACTTCGCCGCTAAGACCTGTCCCCAATAGCGCATCAACAATAACGCCCTTGTCTGGAACCGGTATAAATTCGGCATGTTCGAGTAGCGCCTCCATCACCACCCCCTCGGCAAGCGCAAACTCATAGGCACGCCTGGCGTCACCAGACAGTTTTGCCGCTGGTGCCACCTGAACGACCTCAACGGGAATGCCCCGGCCACGGGCGAGGGCGGCAACAATATAGCCATCCCCGCCGTTATTGCCGCTGCCACAATAAACCGTGATTTTGTCCGGCGACGGCCACTTTTTCAAAAGTGCGCGAAGGACGGCTTCACCGGCTCTTTTCATCAATCTGATTCCGGGAATCCCCCTGCCCTGGATGGCGATGCGATCCAGTTCACGCACTTGGTCAACACTGTAAAGCGGAAAGAAAGCTGGTGGCTGCATGGCTGGAATTTACTGTATGTTATGAATTTCTGGCACAATTATACGCTAACAAACCACCACAGCCAGAGTCATCCATGGGCAAAAGCACGGCCAATTTGTTTGAATTGGCGGAAAAGATCAAAACCTGGGGCATTGACCTGGGTTTCCAGCAGATTGCCATCACCGACACTCGCCTTGAGGCCGCAGGCCAGCGTCTCCAGAACTGGCTCAGCTGCAACTATCAGGGCGATATGGCATGGCTGGCGGAGCACGGCGACAAACGCTGGCGGCCGGACAAACTGCTGCCCGAAACCGTTCGCGTGATAAGCGCCCGAATGGATTACCTGCCAGCCAACAGCGGCCTGGTAAAAACCTTGCGCAACCCGGACAAAGCCTATATTTCCCGTTACGCCCTGGGGCGAGACTACCATAAACTGATTCGCAAGCGCCTGGCAAAACTGGCGGACAAAATCGACGCCTGTGCGCCTGGGGCAGTTATTCAACGACCTTTTGTCGACAGCGCCCCTGTGCTCGAAAAACCCCTGGCGGAGAAAGCGGGTCTTGGCTGGATGGGTAAAAACACGCTGATTCTTAACAGCGAGGCCGGCTCCTGGTTTTTCCTCGGTGAAATTTATACCAGCCTGCCACTGCCTCTGGATCATTCCAGGCAAGACAACCAGTGTGGCAGCTGTAGCGCCTGCCTCAGCATTTGCCCCACCAACGCCTTTCCCGAGCCTTACGTTCTCGATGCCCGCCGCTGTATTTCCTACCTCACCATCGAGCACAAAGGCGTTATTGACGAAGAGTTGCGCCCGCTGATGGGCAACCGTGTCTTTGGCTGTGACGACTGCCAGGCCATCTGCCCCTGGAACCGTTACGCGCGAGCCTCCGGGGAAGACGATTTCCGCCCCCGCCATCGCCTCGAAAACAGCGACCTGACAACCCTTTTTCAGTGGACCGAACAGGAATTTGAAGAAAAAACCGCAGGCTCGCCCATTCGCCGTATCGGCTATCAACGCTGGCAGCGCAACCTCGCCGTTGGTCTGGGCAATGCCCCCCCTTCTGCTGAAGCGGTGGCGGCTCTTGCCAATCGCAAAAACCAGGCACCCCCCCTGGTTGCAGACCATATTGATTGGGCGCTAAAACGCCAGCAATCTCCAGATACCGCAATCAAAACCAGCGTAAAACTGTTTCCGGCTATTCAGATCTCAGACTCCTAGCCCCGCTTTACACAGATTCAATATCGGCGCGAAAACCACCGTTACCGCACGGTGTCCCGCAGAAAAAGGCACCCCAGATTGGCTTGCCAATTGGCAACAGAATCTGTATAGTCCCGCATCCTTAAATCCCTGACTTATTCAAAGGAGCTAAACGGTGGCCAATTCACCTCAAGCACGCAAGCGCGCAAAGCAAGGCGAGAAGCGCCGGCAGCATAATGCCAGCCTGCGCTCCATGGTGCGCACTTATATCAAACGCGTTCAAGCCGCTATCGCCACTGGCGATCAGGCCACGGCACAAGCTGCTTACACCACGGCAGTTCCAGTGATTGATCGCATTGCTGATAAAGGCATCATTCACAAAAACAAGGCTGCCCGCCACAAGAGCAGGCTCAACGCCCAAATCAAGGCTCTCGCCAGCTAAATACTTGCTGCCAACAGGCGACCACCTGCTCCAGTCACTGAGACAATGGAAAAGCAAGGCAGGTACGCCAGACAGCCAAAAAAGTATTGGGCAATGCAATAAAACCGCTGACACCAGCGGTTTTTTCGTTTATTGCGAATTTGCACTTCCTGCCAGTGTCAAACTCTGCCGCAACCCTCTCGGGGAAACCAATATTTTTGCGAGAAAATTCGCGCAACTCCCGAATTAAAGACACAGACTTCCGAATCATCAACGCCTGGGGAATCCGGGATTATTCTCATCCGGGATTATTCTCAAGTACACGCCAACCCTGACGGGCGGCGACGTTTTCGCGGTTGAGTTTGGCGTCACGCTTACTGCGCCTGACATGGCGAAAACCCTGCAGCGTTTTAAGGCTAGCCCGGCACAGTCAGTGTTTACAACCAACAGCACAGGGAGCAACCTGAAAGAATCTTCAGGCCGCCCCTGACAAGCCTTATTGCTGTGTCTTTTCCCTGCGACGGATATGCAACTCTTTCAACTGCTCATTACTCACCGCACCCGGGGCGTCGGTAAGCAGACAGTTCGCCGACTGGGTTTTGGGGAAAGCGATAACATCGCGAATGGAGTCTGCACCCACCATCAGC
>JBFXIU010000126.1:0-9636 GCA_050175615.1 Porticoccaceae bacterium
TCTTCCGATCTGAAAGCTGAGGGCAATACAGCCTAGAGTCGGCGCCGTTGGCCGCTCATTCAGCAACAGCAATGCCAATACTGCGGTAAACATCGGATGCAAATACTGCAGCACAGTGGCCTCGGCAAACGGCAGATGCACCAGGGCATAGTAGGTGCCCACCAGCGCGGCAAAACCCACAGCACCGCGAAAAAACAACAATACCCGGTGGGTGCCAAAAAGGGGAATGCCTTTGCGCTTGACATCCCCGTAACTCAGCACCAGCGACACCAGGGCGCGGGCGGCAATAATTTCCAGTACCGGAATACCCTCGGCACCCGCGAGCTTCACACACACACCCATAAAGGCAAACGCCAGGGCGCTGAGCAACATATAACGGGCGCCCAAAGATTCAGGATTCCAGGTACGGCGGAATAACGATTGAATAATAACTCCCTGAGGCAGTATTTAACGCTCCCCGCTTGGCGGTTATTCCAGGCAAGCGGCGGAGTATTCAGTGGCTGTGTCGGGGGAATATTAACAGAGAACATAGCAGTCAGTGACTCTCTGCGGGGAAAACAGGCTGTAACGGAGAGGCTCCCACGCAGAGCATGGGAGCCAGAGCTGGGTGATTTTTTACTGTAGATATTGCTGGCGCAGGCGGATTATGGACAATTGCCAGACAATCGGCTTAAATGAAGCCCATACAGCCCGACAGGCACAGGGATAAAACGGAGGAAGTGCACCGATGCAGGAGACTAACCCTATCACGGAGGCTGCCAGCATCTCCTTTTTCAGTGATCGACTGAAAACAATCCCCTATAGAAGTAGCAGCCCATTCCGCCACCGCGCAGCGGTTCAGCTCAACAGGCATTTATACGGTATGCGCTGCATACCGCATAAATGCTAAGGTGTTATGCTCTAGTGCGACATATATCGTAGCTATGATTGAGTAAGCTTGAAATTTAGAAAAAAGCAGCAAGGTATTCTCTATGAAAAGTAGAACAAATGACGAAGTCCTGATTGAGATTGATGACCAGATTGAAGTGTTAATCAATGAAATCAATAGTGCTCCGAACAGGGAGCAACAACAGGATTTCGCTAAAGCTTGCCGTGAGGTAATCGTTGATACCCTGATGGGGCCATTTGGATTGTCGGCGGCTATGTTTACTGATCACGATGGTGGGAATATCACAACTGTGCATAATTTTGAGAATGGTACTTATGCTCCACGGGATGCTGAGCGCTATCAAAATTATCAAAATGCTCAAACTGAGCGCTTTGATCGCAGCGATTACGAGCGTGACCTGCCAAAAGAACGCAAAGAAATATTTAAACAAAAAGAGCGTATCGAAGATGAGTATACAGGGCGTGAATTACCGAAAGATGGGCGTGCACATCGAGACCACGTGGTTAGTGCTCACGAAATCGAAAAATCTTCTCGAGGCCACCTAGGTCAGACTCGTGAAGAACGCGTCGCTACTGCTAATAGGGAAGAGAACAAGGTTTGGACAGACTCTAGTTTGAATCAGTCTAAAAACGATCATGATCTACGTGAGTGGAGTGAGCGCCCGAACCGACAAGATCCAAGCAAGACTAACGCTGAGTATTACGAAGCTGACCCTAAGCGAATGGAAGAAGCCTATCGCACCGCTCGTAAGAAAGTGGATAGTGAACAAAATAAAGCGGTTCTGATTAAGCAAGCAGGAGAGTTTGTCTATGAAGGTAGTAAAGAAGCTGGAAATCTTGCATTACGTCAGATTTTAGGCTTGCTGATTAAGGACCTTGCCGAAGGGCTAATTGATGATATTCGGACATTGATTCGTGAAGGGTTTCAAAGCCTACAGCAACTGGCAGCACTGCTTAAAAATAGAATCACCGCTACGATAAAACGAATCAAAGCCAAATGGGCTGAGTATTTGAAGGAGGGGGTAGCTGCTGGCTTCAGTGGTTTTCTTTCTAGTTTTTTAACCCTAATTATTAACTCTTTTGTGACTACTGCAAAGAACATTGTGCGTATTATTAGAGAGGGTTGTTTGTCAGTGGTAAGAGCATTGAAGATCATCGTGTCACCACCACCGGGTACAAGCGTGTCTGAGGTGGCTTACGAAGTATTCAAAATACTCTCGGGCGCAGTAGTTGTGGCAATTGGCATTGGCCTTGAGGAGACAATTAAAAAAGGTATAGAAGCGGTGCCGCTTCTGGCTCCGTTCGCTGGGCCAATATCTCTGACCCTTACCGGGATGCTTACTGGCATTTTAAGTTTGACTGTGGTTTTGGCTTTTGATCGCTTGAAAAATCACCTGGTATTCCGAAACAAGCAGTTGGCTGACATTCATCGTGGTCAATCAATGGTGTTATTGAAGATCAAAAAGACGGCTTTAGTTCTGGATCAGGCGTCTGAATTTGTGCAAGTCTCAGCCACGCATCTGCGGGTGGAATTTCAGAAGGATTGGGATGAAATAAAAGAACTCAAGTCTCGGACGGAAGATAAAATAGAGTCTTATAAGTTGGCGATTCACCGACTCCAAGACCTTTCAGGGGAGCTGTAATAGCAATGACGGATTTAGTTAAAGTCACACAGTATACGCCTAAGCAAGTGGCTACTGACTTGATGGGAACAATCAAGGATATTGAAGATGCTATTAACAGTTCAGGGAAGGCAATTAAAGAGGTAGAGGGGCGAGGTTTTCTTAAAAATATATTTTCAAGTAGTAGCTATGATTTGGTAACGATCTCCAGATCGCAGAATGATATAAATGGATTAATGCTTTCACTAATTCAGGAGATTATTACTCTGAATGTTATGAGCTATAGCTATTTGGCCGCAGTTTTGGCTGAATTTCATAAGAGCATAAAAGATGGCTGGATTGATAGCGAAGGACGCTTCCAAGAGCTGTCTGAGGGCGGGGAAAGATTCGCTAACACTGCAAGCAACATATTTGAAAAAATCATCGAGGGGTCTCGCTCCACACAAGAAAAAATCGAACTCAACAGTGCCCGAATCGAGGGGTTGCAACAATTTTTAGAAAGAAAAAATGCGTTGGATGAACAACAATCACAGGATATAACCAATTTAAAAAGTGCTTTACGTGATAAGTCCTCTATGGTTGAGCAGCAAAGCCAGCAAATTAGGAATCTAACTGAGAGTCTGGACCGTAAGAAAAGCCTTATTGACGAGCAGTCTAAGCAGATGGAGGAGATTCGGCGATTACTAGAGCAACAGAAGTCAGTAGATGAGCAACTCACCCTGAGGTTAGCTGGTTTGGTCGAAGATCTGCAATATAAAGAGATCCAGGGTGCATCTCGTGACAATGCTATCGTAGTAATAAATGGTGCGATTGATGGTTTACGAAATCGATATAAAATATTGAGTGCAGTTGCGGGTGTGGTTGGGCTTGGAATGGTATTGCTGACGATAGCAATCGGGTTAGTAATATTTGACATATTGTAACCATGTAGAAAGCTTTTGGCATGTTCACGGCCTAGCATAACAATGCAAATCAATACACGTCTGGTGGCTCCGGAGGCTCACCTCGTTTGCGGCGTTGAGGCTGTAGAAAAACCTCCTTTTCGCCTATAAAAACCGATAAAATAGCGTGGCTGTTAAAAGGAATTTTCAAAATGCCAAACTACAAGCCTTACAACTATAATCAAGACGCCATGATGGTCATCAACTATAAAGACCAGTTGCAGCCGGGCACCTTTGAACACGCCGTTCATTTCCTGATTGAGCAAAAACTCGACCTATCTATTTTTGATCTACGCAAAAGGGTCATACGCAAAAGGGTCAGATCTTGTCTTTTGCCAGCTTCTGATCCAAACCAGTGAACAATAGCAAAAAGGTCGAGGTTTAGATCATTAATAGCGATTGTCGATAATAGAGGATGCAGGGTCAGGTCTTGTTTTTTGCCAAAAAACAGAGCATAAAGCAAGACCTGATTCTTAATGCGTTTAAATCAAAACAGTATATTTTAAAAGCTCAAACGCTCAAATTTCCCGCGGTGCTGAATGACCCTTCGAAGGCACCGAGAAGCACAGCTAAATGGCGGGATAAGCGAGGACTGTCTGAGGAGCGCAGCGACGAGTTCCGCAGCGCCGCCATTTAGCGAGCATCGCAGGGAACCCGGAGGGTGCCGAAGTGGGTGCCCTTTTTGTTGGTTACTTATTTTTGGGCACGCAAAAATAAGTCACTCGCCCAGCAGGGCGAAACCGAAACTCAAAACCAACACCGATAATGTTCACTATTGCGAGATCTGGGTTGCGGATGGTTTGCTGTTTCGCCTAAACGGCGAGTTAGGGGGCTTGCATGCCCAAGCCCCCTAACAACCCCAAGGGCACCCCGTCGCATCGCCCCTGCGGGGTTCACTGCGCTACTCGCCAAATAACGGTCGCTGCGAAACTCGCCCAAAATTGTGGCCAATTTTGGACTCAGACAGTCCTCGCTCTTACCCGTTATTTTTCTCCGTTGCTCGTCGCTGCGAAGGGGACGAAGTGCGCTGTCAGTTCCTGCATAAGGGTCATCCTGCATAAGGGTCAGGTCTTGTCTTTTGCCAGCTTCTAATCCAAACCAGTGATCAATAGCAAAAAGTGGGCGGCTTAGATCATTAATAGTGATTATCGATAATAGCGCAATAAAAAAACCTGACCCGGTTGCCCGGATCAGGAAAGTTTCCACCTCATAGGAAAATCGAAATTAAACGCAAGAACCCGAATGGCACTGACTTAAGTCGTCATTCCCGCGTAGGCGGGAATCCACGAGTCTCGACACCCTGAAAAAACTGGATTCCCGCCTACGCGGGAATGACGAAAATCGTGCGCGAGAATCACGAAAATCGTACACGGGAACAACGAAAATCGTGCGTGGGAATCACGAAAATCGTACGCAGGAATGCCGAAAATACTGGCTTTGGCGCCAAATCAATGCCATTCGCAAGAACTCCATTTTTTTAATGACTAATCATCCAGGGTCGCTGGGAGGGAAAGACCTTGCTTCCGTCCGCCATCAGTACCGCCTTTTGGCGCAGGCTACTGCGATCCGGATGGGTATCGCTGCCACAGCCACAACCCTTGCCGTGATTGCCACCGCTTTTGCCCAGGCTTTTTGCCCTGGCGATGGCCTCTTCCCTGGATTCCGGTGTTACCAGCTGCGGTTGGTACTGAGCTTTTTCATTGCGCGCCATGGCGTTGCGTGTTGCTGGCGCCATGGCGAGTGTTTGCGGCGCAATTAAAATCACCCTCGGGCTTGCCACACGGCGCTGGATACCGCAGGTCAGTTTCTGTTTGCCTCAGCCAGGAATGGCCGAATTTTATGGACTACGCCCCAAGCTCAACAGTTGTTTGCCAAATCCGGTGCTACCGAAGAATGGACGGTGGCGAAGCTTCCCGCCGCGCTATCCGCATACCTGCATGATCGCGGCGAACAAAAAGTGATTGGCATTGATGGCTTGTCAAAACCTGTCGAAGTGCATTTTATCGGCCAGAGTGACGCCGACGAATGGCTGTTCCGCCTGGTTGACCCGGAACGCCCAACGGAAACAGCAGTGCTCAAGCAGGCCTTCCCCCTCACTGACAGGGAAACCGAAGTACTGCTGTGGATCAGCAAAGGCAAAACCAACCGTGAAATCGGCATGATTTTATCCACCAGCCCCCGAACCATTAACAAGCATCTCGAGCAGGTGTTTAAAAAACTCGGCGTTGAAAACCGCACCACCGCAGCTACCCTGGCGTTGCAGCAACTAAATCGCCAGGACGTTCAGAACGATTAGCTCGGCAACAAATCGTGCCCGCTTAATAACACCATCTACAGCGCAGGGTTATCCCTGTCGGAGTCCTCTTCCAGTGGATTTTTACTTTCCCATTCGTCCGCTTCCGTTCTCGGGTCAAGGGCAAACGCGGCGGGTGTGGCGGTATCGGCCACAGCGCGAAAGGGTTCGGTTTCATCCAGCATCGGAATGACATGCTGGGTGCGGCGGATTGCAATGGCCACAGCAAAAACCACCAGGCAAAGAGCGGCGTGAATAAAAAGCCCCACCGCACCCAAAAACTCCATGAACAACGACGCCAGAGGGCCGCCCACCGCCGAGCTGATACCGAACAGCATCAGAATACAGCTGCCTACCAACACAAATTCGTGGGACAAAGCATTGTCGGCGGCATGGGCAAGGCAAATGGAATAGAGGGTCATCACCATTCCGCCCCAGAGCAACGCCAGCACCAGCAACAACTGGGTGTGTTGCGAAAACAGCACGATCAACACAGAAACTATCGCGCCGATCAGTGAAGAAAACAGCAGTACAATACGCCGGTCGACCTTATCGGAAATTCGCCCCAGCGGCAGCTGAAAAATCGCTCCGCCCATCACCACGGCACTCATAAACAGGGTGAGCACCGATGTTTCCATGCCCACGCCGCGAGCGAACAATGGCCCCAGCGACCAGAACGCCCCCGTCACCAGGCCTGTGGCGCAGGCACCGAGAATGGCGACATGGGAAATTTCCCAGACTCGAACAAAATTGAGGCGCACCGGTTCAATGGGCGCAGGCGCCAGGGTAACGGTGAGGGATACAGGAATAATGGCCAGAGACAACAGGATGGCGGCAACCCCAAACAGCGTTGCCCCGGAGACATCGGCAAGATTGAGCAATTGCTGGCCAACCACCATCATGGAGAGGTTGATCACCGTGTAAATCGACAGCACCGAGCCGCGGGTTTCTCTGGTGGTGCGGTCATTGAGCCAGCTCTCGATAATCATATAGAGGCCGGAAATACAGCAGCCCACTACAAAGCGCAAAACCAGCCAGGGTTCAAAATAAGGCAGCCCCTGAAACAGCAACACGGTGGCGGAAAACAGCGCCGCCAACACCGCAAAAGAGCGAATATGCCCCACCCGACGCACCATTTTTGGCGTGACCAGGCAACCCAGCACAAAGCCGATAAAATAAGTTGAGCCGGTTAAAGCCACTTCCCCCGAGGAAAACCCCTCAAGCTCTGCCCGCAGCGGCAGCAGAGTGACCTGAATGCCGTGACCAATCAACAACAGGGCATCGGACAAGAGCAGGGCGGCAATGGGCAGTAACAGTCGTCTCATGAAAATCTCGTACAACAAAACACACAATCGAGCCGTGATGATACCAGTTCGAGGGGTAATTGCCTGTGACAAATCGCCGTTTCAGCGCAACAGCTGAGGGGCAGTAGTCGCGTCCTTGCGGCGAGTTGGTTAGAATAGCGAGCAAATTTAACCTTGACGATGGCCGCAGGTATTACTTTTATGATGGAACGTGTTTTCGAGAAATCCATGTACGCCACACGGTGGTTACTGGCGCCTATCTATCTGGGGCTGAGCATTGCCCTCTTTGCCCTCGGCGTTAAATTTTTCATGGAGCTTTTCCATGTACTGCCCAACCTGTTCACCGTTTCGGAAATGGATCTCGTGCTGCTGGTGCTGTCTCTGGTAGACATCTCCCTGGTGGGCGGTCTGATTGTGATGGTGATGTTTTCCGGTTACGAAAACTTTGTCTCCCAGCTGGATCTCGACGACTCTCAGGACAAACTCAACTGGTTGGGCAAACTCGACACCGCCAGCCTCAAAAACAAGGTGGCCGCCTCTATTGTCGCCATTTCGTCCATTCATTTGCTGAAGATTTTTATGAATGCGCCGCAGATCGATAACGACAAACTCCTGTGGTATGTCGTTATCCACCTGACCTTTGTAATTTCAGCCGTGCTTATGGGCGTGCTCGACAAAATCACCCGCCACGACCACTGAGGTCGACGGGCGCGGTGAATCAGCCATTCCCGCGCCCTCTTCCTCCATCAAACCAGCTGATAACAGGGCTGATAATCATCCAGCCCTTTGCCCAACTTCATTCTGCCCTGTTCGACAAAAATCATTAACAGCTCATCCATGGCCTTCATAATACGGGCGTCGCCACTGATTTTATAAGAGCCAAAGCGGTTGACCTGATCAATACCAAAAGCCTTGACATTACCGGCGACGATACCGGAAAACGCCGCCCGCAACTGGGCGGCCAGCTCATGCTTGGGCATGGCGGGGTCGAGACGCAAACCCGCCATATTGTCGTGGGTGGGCACAAAGGGCGTCTGCAGTTGCGGATCTATGTGCAGGCTCCAGTTGAAATAATAGGCTTCCTGCCCCTCTTTGCGCTGATTGTGAACCTCGGCAACCCCCTGCTTCATCAGTCGAGCCACTTCGTCGGGTTGACCAATAACAATACGGTAAAGTTTCGTGGCCTCCTCGCCGAGGCAGGTGGCAATAAAACGGTCGACAGCCTGAAAGTAGTCACGGCAGGACTCGGGCCCGGCAAAAACCAGGGGCACTTTCTGGGTATTTTCCGGGTGGAGCAAGATACTCAGCAAATAGAGAATTTCCTCAAGGGTGCCAGCGCCGCCGGGAAACACCACGATACCGTGGGCAAGGCGGACGAAGGCCTCCAGGCGCTTTTCGATATCCGGCATAATCACCAGTTCATTGACGATGGCATTGGGGGATTCCGAAGCGATAATCCCCGGCTCACTGATGCCTATATAACGGCCATTGCGAATCTGCTGCTTGGCATGGCCAATGGCGGCGCCCTTCATGGGGCCTTTCATGGCGCCGATGCCACAGCCAGTGACAATATCCATACCCCGCAGCCCCATTTCAAAGCCCACCAGCTTGGAATAATCGTATTCCCCGCGGGGAATGGCGTGACCGCCCCAGCACACCACCACATTAGGCATCATGCCGGGTTTAACGACACGGGCATTGCGCAAAATCTGAAAGACATCGCTGGTAATATCAACCGATAGTTGTGTGCCATCAGCGTGGCAATCCTGCAGCTTGTAATCCACATAAACAATATCCCTAAGAGCAGAAAAGAGATGCTCCTGAATACCGCGAATAATATGGCCATCCACAAACGACTGGCTCGGTGCGTTGTGAATTTCCAGTTTCAAGCCCCTGGGCTGGGCTTTAATTTGAATATCAAAATCCGCAAATTCCGCCAGAATTTTTGCCGCATCATCCTGATTGCTATCGGTATTTAAAATCGCCAGGGCGCAGTCGCGAAACAGTCTGGCCACATCCTGGCGGCTGGTGGCAAGCCCCTGGATTTCGGCGCGGGACAGCAAATTGAGAGTATTTTTAGGGTAGACAACAGTATGGGGTATCTTGTTCATTTCAGCTCCATCAACGAGCCTCAATCATAACATTTAGCAAATAAAAGGAGGCAACGCCTCACCCCTAACCTGGCAATCTGCCTGTGGCTTTTTGAGTGCACAGCGAGGATATTGATTTTTATTGTCGAAATTAAAAACCTGAAACCTGCAAGTGCTGATACTTCCAGCCCCAGCTAAATTTGATAAGACGGTTTTGGCCGCTTAAGGTAGAGCCTCTACTCTTTGTGGGTAGAATTGGAGAAGCTCTGATTAATTCTGTTTTCGCCACTTCTGCGCGGGCGAGAGTCCAGAAAAATCAACGGATTATAGATTCCCGCCTGCGCGGGAATGACATTAATCAGGTTTCCTTATGTCCCGTCCTAAAATACGTTGACGGTTTTTGATGAATGCGGCTGCCCTGGGCAGCCGCTTTTCTTTCTATGCACTTCTTCGGGTGTTTTCATGCCGAGGCTCAGGTGCGGCCTCATCCGGTTGTAG
>JBFXIU010000127.1:0-9632 GCA_050175615.1 Porticoccaceae bacterium
TTCCTAGGTTCCTGCCTGCGCAGGAACGACAGCTTTCGTTTAAGTCTCGAGGTGGTCAGAACCACTCAACCTCCTTACTATTTCAGGCTTAAGGAAAGCAGCCTCTATTTATTCCGGACAGTAGTGCACTCAGGCGGGAATGACAAAAACAGAACTAATCAGAGCTTCCTAAAGTAAAGTGACGCAATGCCGGAGCGCTCCCTCCGGCATTTTTTATTGTTTTTTGTTTTCGATAAGTTCTATCTTGTAGCCGTCGGGGTCTTCGACAAAAGCGATTACTGTTGTGCCGTGTTTCATCGGGCCTGGCTCACGCACCACATTGCCGCCAGCGCCACGAATTCGGTCGCAACAGGCGTATATATCCTCAACACCTATGGCGATATGGCCATAAGCGTTGCCGAGATCGTAATGATCTGTATCCCAATTATGGGTCAGCTCCAGAACCGCCGTATCCTGCTCAGAGCCGTAGCCTATAAAGGCCAGGGTGAAGCGACCTTCAGGGTAGTCGTTTTTTCTCAACAGCTGCATACCGAGTACCTCGCGATAAAAGCCAATGGCTTTATCGAGGTTGCCGACACGCAACATGGTATGAAGAATTCGCATGGCATAATCTCCTCAATATGCAATTCTGATCGCAACAAAAAAGCCGGGCAGTTCCCCCGCCCGGCTTGGCTGACCCAAAAATGTAACCTGCAATGAACCTGTCAGTCAACGAATACAGGGGTTGCCACATACTCCCACAGAATAACAGTTGCGACCAGAACAAGAACCATATACACCAGAGCAATGAGAAACACAGCGCTGGCATAAAGAAATCCCCTGTCACCGGGCACTTTCATCATTGCCGGCACCCCGAGATAAACCAACCGTATGGCGTAACCGCAGGCAGCGGTCGCCAAAAAGATATCAAACCACCACACGGGGTAAAGGGCGGCAAGTCCAGCAATAAAAATGGGTGTACAGGCGTAGCCCATCAGCACCACACCTTTAATGGCAAACGAATCTGCATCATAGGTTGCAGACATCCAGTGAATCATCCAGCCAATATAAATCACCGCGCCCATGATGGCAGCGTAAAAAAGTACCGAAATGGGTATAGCGCTTTCCGGGGTTATGCGGGTGACGTCATTGCCAAGTATTGTCCAGCCGGTTTCAGTGGTTCCGATATAAAAGGCAATCGCAGGCAACAACGCCATAAAAATCGGAAAGGGCAGCAGCTTTTTAATTTCCTTCTCTGAGAGGGCAGCCATTTTCTGCCATTCAGTATCGGGGTTAAACAAAACACCAAACATATGCCCAAACATAACTATACCTCTGTATTAATTCTTATGGTCAAGGTGGATCAACTCCTGGAGTTCAGGAGCAACGCCCAGGCGAAACGGGGATAATTTCCGTGACACTTTCTGCGACATCGTCAGGCTAAGTCAAACCCATGTTGTCATTATTGTCAAGCGCCCGTTACAGCAAAAAACAACCTCATTTTTACCCAGGCGAAAAATCATTAAGCCGTTAATTTCCCCCTAAAAATAAGCTCCTCACCACAGAGTTGCTACTTGTTGCCCGGCGCAGTGTAAACTGTCGCCTCAGTTCACTATTGGCAGACAACCAACTTTTATGTCTATAACACTGATCATTATTATCATTACCTCCATTACTTCTTATGCCGCGTGGCAACGACCGCAACTACTCAATCAATGGATCTATCACGGCCCATCCGTGATGAAGGGGCAATGGTGGCGCATGGTCAGTCATGGCTTTATTCATGCTGACGGCAACCACCTTCTCTTTAATATGATTACCCTGTATTTTTTTGGCCGTTTTATGGAGCAAGTGCTGATATCCAGGATTGGATATGCGGGTTTTGCGCTTTTTTATGTGGTTGGCATAGTTGCGGCAATTCTTCCCAGTCACCTGCGCCACGCCAGGGATATAAACTATCGCAGCCTTGGAGCCTCGGGGGCAGTTTCTGCGGTACTCTTTGGTTATATCCTTATTCAGCCCTGGTCGATGCTCTTTGTTATGTTTATTCCCGTACCCGCAATAATTTTCGCTGTTGTGTATGTTGCCTATTCGCTATGGGCAGATCGCAGGGGGCGGGACAATATCAATCACAGCGCCCACCTCTGGGGGGCTGCCTGGGGTATTGGTTTTTTACTGTTTCTTGAGCCCAGACTATTACCCCGATTCTTTGACCAATTAAGCCAACTTCCCCTGAACTGAAAACAGCCAGAATCCCAGCTGCAACATAAAATCTTTAGACCCTAAAATTGCGCCAATTACCTGATTTTTTCGCGCCGAGATCGGTTGATTTGAGTGTGCTCGTGAGCGTAAAAGCTGCCATAGCAACGTCGGAGCGAGCATGTGCGCTCAAATCGGGCGAGATCAAGTGAAAAACAGGCAAGTGCTGCCGGCACCAAGGAATTACTGAAATGCAATGACCTTTTGCCCCTTATACCGATACAAAATTTTAATTTCAGAGTGTACTGGCGCGATCTCCAGATCAAGGATTATCTGCCTGGCGAGGGCTGCGATCCTGGCCATGAGCGGCACCAAACGGCTATAGCCAGCCGCAAAGTGAAGTATTATCACGCACAAAAAAAGACAAGACGAAACGCCTTGTCTTTTTCAAGATTCGCTACTTTAAAACCAGCTTCGCCCTGGCATCACATGCCTGGACGTCACCGGGACAAATCTTTAGAGAGGTACGATATTCTCAGCCTGGGGGCCTTTCTGGCCGTTGGTTACAGTAAACTGTACTTTTTGGCCTTCAGCAAGAGTTTTAAAACCAGAGCTGACAATAGCACTGAAGTGAGCAAAAACGTCTGGACCAGACTCCTGCTCGATAAAACCAAAGCCTTTAGATTCGTTGAACCACTTAACGGTTCCGGTAACTGTATTTGACATAATAGTATTCTATAAATTTAAGAGTAAAAGTAGCCCTGCAATAGAGCCATTTGGCTCGAAATCAGGCTGTTACTTATAAACTACAGAACGAGGTACTATCAAAATACAGACTATCAAACTACAGAAAGGCCAGCTTTTAATAACTTCGAAGTGATGCGAATAAATAAGGCATTCTTTCAAGCTAAAGCCATTCTATAGACATCCATACCATTGTCAACGACTAAATAGTCCGAAAACAGCTTATCTACGCATGATTCCCTGGCCATCATTCGACGCAGACATGACGAGACGTTAAAACTCCTCGAGCACAACAACATGGAAGGCAGGCTCTTCGTAGGGATGAGCAGTGATCAACGCCTCTATGGCCGCCTCAATAAGATGGTCTTCACAAACCAGCTCCACTTTGTATTCATTGACCTGCTCAATGTGCCCTTGAATACCCAAAAATGGATTACTGCCTGCCAATGGCCTGAATTGACCTTGACCAAGCACCTGCCAGCAGCAGCGGTCATAGTCACCTATGCGGCCAGCACCCACGTCAAAAATCGCCTCTTTCACTATTTCGACATGGCTTTCCGGAACATAAAAGCAGAGTTTATACATAAGCTACAAAGAATCAGCGTAGACAACTATCAATATAGCAGCGTATATATCTTGCGCTGGAATTCAACAGCCAAGGGATTGCCCTTATCCAGGGTAGCGAGAATATCCAGGTAGATTTTCTTAGCACCACCGTTGCGGAAATTTCGGTCTTCCTTCAATACCATGTAGAGAAGCTCCAGCGCCTCGCGGTGGTAATTATTCTGACTGAACTGCACCGCCAGCTCGTAGGCGAGCTCGAGGTTATCGGGTTCCTGATTGAGTTTTTCTTCCAGCTCGCGAATTTCCGGTGTTTTTGCCGACTCTTCCATTAACTCCAACTGAGCCAGCAGTTGCTTGTATAAACCATCCTGATCTTTCAGGGGAATCGCTGCAAGAACCGTTTTCGCCTCCGCCATTTGCTGCAATTGCAGGCAGAGCTTAGCCAGCACAAGCCCCACCTTTGCATGCTGAGAAGACTCTGCATGGGCTTCGCGAATCAACACCTGGGCAGCCTCGAGCTCCCCGGCCTCTATTCTGGCCTGGGCGGCGGCCAGCTTCTTCTCCCAAGGCTTGGGCAAATGTTTGTCGAGGAACTTGCGAATATCCCGCTCTGGCAATGAGCCCTGGAAAGCGTCTACTGGCTGTCCTTCCTTCATCAACACCACTGTGGGCAAGCTGCGCACGCCAAACTGGCTGGCAATATCGGCAAGATTGTCGGCGTTGACCTTGGCGAGAATAAAATCGCCCTGGTACTCACCGGCGAGCTTTTCCAGAATCGGCATCAGCACCTTGCAGGGAGCACACCAATCCGCCCAAAAATCGATAAGCACAGGGCGAACCATAGATTCATCTATCAAATACTGCTGGGCATTTTCGTAGCTGATGTCGACAACATTGGGATTCATGGCCGCGCCTCGGGCAAAAGTGATGAAAAGTGGTAAATAATTGGGGTCGCTGCAGCCACATTGCAAGGTGCGCCTGAATGATTAAAGAGCATGTTTTATCAACCAGCAATGGTGAATTTTTTGATTGCGCTGAAAATCCGGGGGAATCGACTGCCTGCTAATATCTTCAACCTGATAGCGGTCAGCAACAGCCTCATCCATTTTGAAGCGACGGAAATTGTTGGAAAAAATCAGGGTTCCGCCTGGTGCGAGAATGGCCATGGCATCATCAATCAGACGGCCATGGTCGCGCTGAATATCGAGAACATCATCCATCTTTTTAGAGTTGGAAAATGTAGGTGGATCGAGAAAAATCAGATCGTACTGCCCTTCCCGCTTCGCCAGCCATTCAAGACAATCGGCGCGCAGAGTGCGGTGTTTGGCGGCATTGAGACCATTGAGGGCAAAATTGCGCTGCGCCCATTCCAGATAGGTATTGGACATATCCACACTGAGACTGCTGACCGCACCGCCAAGAGCGGCCTGCACAGTGGCCACCGCTGTATAACAGAACAGATTGAGAAAGCGCTTGCCCCTGGCCATAGTGGCAATCATTTCCCGGACGGGTCTGTGGTCGAGGAAAACTCCGGAATCGAGATAATCGCTGAGATTGACTTCCAGTTTCGCCGCGCCCTCGGCCACCACAAAACTGTTGCCTCTCTGTTTCCACGGACTTAGGGGCTGATATTGGCTGTCGCCACTCTGGCGGCGGCGCTCTTTAAAAAACAAGCTGTCCCGGCTGTGGGGATAGAGATGCAGCAGCGCCTGGCGAATTTCCCGCAAGCGCTGCCGCGCCTTATTGGCATCCACCGTTGCCGGCGGTGCATACTCCTGAACATGGATAGCCTCGCCATAAATATCGATAGCGACCGCATATTCGGGCAGATCGTTGTCGTAAAGTCGATAGCAGGTTACCCCGGAACGACTCAGCCAGGGTTTGAGTTTGCGGGCATTTTTGCTGAACCTGTTAACCAGCATGGCTTCGTTGTCGGAAAGCGGGCGTTGGCGCGGCGCGCGCTCTTCTCCAGACCTGTCCTCTGCGCGCAGGGAAAACAAAAACAATTTGGCCTCGATGGTGCCATTGAAAAAACTGTAGCTTTTATCGGAGCGCAGGCGCAGTTCCTGGGATAATTCCCTGTTGCCGGTAAAAACTCCAAGCCTCCACCCGGGGAACTCCGCCTTGGCCACTCTACCGAGCTCATGGTAAAGGGGGCGCAGCTCTTCCACTTCCCCCCAACGCTCGCCGTAGGGGGGGTTGGTTAAAATCAAACCGGGGGCGAGGTTTTTATGGGTGGGCTTTTTCAGCGCTGCGAGGGGTTTGGCGGAGACCCGCACCACTTTTTCCAAGCCGGCTGCGGCAATATTGGCTTCTGCTGCGGCCACGGCACGGCTGTCTTTGTCGTAGCCACGAATTTCCGGCAATGACTTTTCAAGCCCCGCCAGTCTGCGATCGACAGCCTCTGCGCGCAGCTCCTGCCACATGGCTGGATTAAACTGTTTCCAGTGTTGAATGCCGTAGTGCTGACGCAACAGTCCCGGAGCAATATCCGCCGCCATCATCGCGGCCTCAACCAGGATCGTGCCACTGCCACACATGGGATCTATAAGGCCGCCACCGCCAGCACAGATTTCCGGCCAGCCCGCTCTCAACAACAGGGCGGCCGCCAGATTTTCCTTGAGGGGCGCAGGTACCATTTCAACGCGATAACCTCTGCGGTGCAGGCTTTCGCCGGACAGGTCGAGGCTCAACGCAATCCGCCCCTTGGCGAGATAGGCATTGATGCGCAAATTGGGTTTTTTAAGATCGACACTGGGGCGTTCGCCCATTCGGCATTGGAACTGGTCGACAATGGCGTCCTTGATTTTCTGGGCGCCAAACTGGGAATGGCGAATGGCATCATTGTGGCCGACAAAATCGACAGCGAAGGTGGTGGTGCTGTCCATATGATCCAGCCAGCTCACCGCCCCCACCCCCTGATAGAGATCATCGGCCGAACCCACCTCAAACTTCGCCAGGGGCAGCAGCACCCGGTTTGCCAGTCGCGACCACAGACAAACCCGGTAGGCGAGCTCGGCCGTTCCCGACGCGTACACTCCCGCCACAGTTTCGCGCACAGACTCTGCACCCAGGGCAACCAGCTCGTCCCGCAACAGCGACTCTAGCCCTTTCGGGCAATTGATGAATATCTCCTGATCTAGGGGATTTTGATCAGTGGTCTGAGCCCAGCCAGCAAATTTTTGTGTCACTTTGATTACCAAATGGAATTAAAACATCGCTTCAATAGAAAGATAAAATCTTCGACAGCCTTACCGATATTTGGTCAACTGGAAGGCCGACTGACTATCTGCCGCTCATTAGAGACAAGATAGAAACCTGATCGACTCTTTCCCAGCGGTAGCTGTCATTCGGTCGCAATATACTACTTCATTCGCCCGCAATGGGCTTAACAGAAACTCAAAGGAGTTTTGCCTTATGAGAAGTCAGAAACGTGATGCTGCCCACCGTGCTTTCCTCCGTGGTTATCAAACCGGTTACGATATGAAGTCTAAAAGCCTGTGCCCCTACCAATCTGAATCAAATCCGGGACAGGAATGGCTGCGAGGATGGCGAGAAGGCAGACAAGACCAGTGGCAGGGATTCAATGCCCAGGCTTGCCAGCAAAAAGTTTCTGCGATGTAATTTACATCCTTCCATCAACAAGGCACCGCAAAGGTGCCTTTTTTATGCCCGCGTTAAATCTCAGCTTTTCTGACCCTGAAGGATCGGCTGAACAAACACCCAGGGACTCAGCACTACCGCCCACATCAGAGCATTGGCATCATACCATTCCGCCGCCTGCTGATCGCTGACCGGCGCCACTTGCCCACCACTGACCCAGGCCTCCATCAGCGCCCGGTTATCGGCCATTACTTCAGCGCCAACGGTGAGCAAATCCAGCTCCACGGCAACCGAAATAGCCGCACCGGAGGCAAAATAGCGCTGCAACTCTCGCCAGGGAATCTTCGCGGTTTCTGTATTCAGCAGCGCTTTGCGAACCTCCGGATCGGTTAAATCCAGGTTCTCCGTGATGGGTAGACCTTCTTCTTTCTGGCTCATAGAAAAAACAACCTGTCCTGTTTCAGTCTGTGTTTATCGCCGCGTTTCAATTTTTTGATTTCCGCTTCGCGGCTTGAGGCCGAACTTCGCGACACCTGTTTTTCCAGGTAAACAATACCAACAGGCTCGCGGCCATAAAAAAATTTTGCCCCTTTGCCCGGCGGATTGGCAAAGCTGTCGCAGTGTTGATTAAAACGCCGGGCGATGTCGGTGGTTATGCCCGTGTACAGGCTGCCGTCAGCCGCTTCGATCATATACACCCACCAACTCACACGTCTGCCCTGAGAATTTCGCCACAGCGGCGACAGCGGTAGGATGCCCGCCCCAACGAAATACGCCGATGCCGCTGCGTGCCGAGAAAATGCTGGTCGCAGGCGCAGAGGTAACGGAATCTGGCAGTGCGCCTGAGGGGAATACCCTGCAGCGAATAATTGGCGGTGACACTGGCGTCGGCGCCAAACGCCTTCATCAACGCCTTCCATTCGCGGCCGTGGGGGCGAATATTGGCCAATCCAAAGACTGCATCACAGAGATAATGCGCTACTTCATGGGGAACCGTAGCCGCCAGGCAATCGTCGTAATAGCGGGCAAAAATCCAGGGATTGTAGCGAATGACACGCTGATGGCCGCGCACTCGATACATTCCCGACGCCCGCCCTTTGAGATCAAAAACCACGGGGATTTGGTCAAAGCTGCGTTCGAGAATGCGCTCACCGCAGCTGATGTAATAGAGCGTGCGCTCTATTACTTCCAGCTGCTGTGTGCTGTCGATGGGTGTTACATAATTCATGGCCGCGATTATACCCGCCAAGATCAGAAAAGACTTCGCCCTTAGCGCCCAAGGCAGTAAACTGCCGCCATGAAAATAGACTTCCACTGCCATACCACCGCGTCTGACGGCGCCCTGTCGCCGGAGCAGCTGGTTCAGCGGGCAGGAGACCGCGGCATTGAACTGTTGTCGATCACCGACCACGACAGCGTCAACGCCTACCAGCAACTTTCGACCCTGCCGAAGGGACTGCGGTTAATTCCCGGCATTGAACTCTCCTGCCAATGGCAGAAACGGGGCATTCATATTGTCGGCCTCAATATTGACCCCGACAGCGACGCCATGGCCGAAGCCACATCCACACAAGCCAAAGCCAGAGCTCTGCGGGCAGAGATCATCGCCGAAAAACTGGCAAAATATGGCGTCGAAAATCCCCTCGAAGGCGCTCTGGCGCACTCTGATGGCGGCGCCATCGGCAGGCCCCACTTTGCCCGCCATATGGTCAATACTGGTTTTGTCAGCAACGAAAGTGAGGCCTTCAAAAAATTTCTTGGCAGCGGCAAAACCTGCGACATCAAAGTGTGCTGGCCGAATCCGGAACAGGCCATCAACTGGATTGTGAACGCCGGCGGTGTGGCTGTCCTCGCCCACCCCGGCAAATACAATATGACCAGAAGCAAACTGGTGAGCTTTCTGGAAGACTTTACCCGCTGGGGAGGAGCAGCAATGGAAGTGGTTTCCGGCCGGCAGATACCCAGTCAGACCACGGAATTCAGCAAATTGTGCCGACAGTTTTCTCTTATGGCGTCCTGGGGTTCCGACTTTCACAGCCCGGCGCAAACCTGGCTCGATCTTGGCAGCTATTCAACACCGCCCGACGATGTCACCCCCGTGTGGAATCATTGGCAATAGCCCCTTATGGACGCATATCGCCAAGTTGCCCATAATTGACTAACATTTTCATATGCTGCTACGCCAGTCCGGCTGCGCCAATGCCCCACAGATAACATCATGTCATTTAAAAAACCGCCAACAAAGGCCGAGATACGCGCGCAACTTCGCGAAGAGATACGCTCATATCTGGAAAGTGGTGGCAAGGTAGCCCATATCGACAGGGGTATCAGCGGTCGCGACGATGCCCTGCCGCTGCGCAAGGTGTTTTTTGACGCCCCCAAAGAATCCCGCACCTATGTCACGGAGCTGGTGGCGAGCGTTGACGCCCGCCGCAGACCGTCCGCCACAAAAAAAGCAACACCCAAAACCAAAAAGCCCAGACTGAAAACCATTTACGACGATTTTGGCGAGCCTGTGCGCAAGCTCTGGGTTGAAGACTGAA
>JBFXIU010000128.1:0-9400 GCA_050175615.1 Porticoccaceae bacterium
TCATCTGCGAGGTAAAAACCGATAGAGTGGTACTGTCTGGAAACGCTGTAACCTTCATGGCGGCCGAAATTACCCTCTAACCGGGGCACGCGAGCCGACCGGTAGTGCTCTCCACTTGAGCTGAGGCTCGACGGCGACAAGCTCAGAAGCCCGTTATGGGTAAACGATCAATTACCTCCGCCTCTTTTTGTTGACAGGACATAATCCTGGCTTTGCGTGTACAATGCTTCGGTCAATTTTGGGGTAAGCAATGACCGACAACGAAAACACCCATTTTGGTTTCAAACAGGTTCCCGCCGCAGAAAAAGCCAGCCATGTCGCTCGGGTTTTTCACTCGGTGGCGGCAAAATACGACCTGATGAACGATCTCATGTCCGGCGGCATCCATCGCCTGTGGAAACAGTTCACCATCGAGATGTCCGGCGTCCGCCGCGGCCAGCGCGTCCTCGACATCGCTGGCGGCACCGGCGATCTGGCGGCAAAATTCTCCCGCATCGTGGGTTCCGAGGGGCTTGTGGTGCTTGCCGACATTAACGAATCCATGCTCAATGTTGGCCGCGACAAACTCACCGACTCCGGGGTTGCCGGCAATCTCGTGTTTACCCAGGCGGACGCCCAGTTTCTGCCCTTTGCCGACAACAGTTTTGACTGCATCACCATCGCATTTGGCCTGCGCAATGTTACCGACAAGGAGCTGGCGCTGCGCTCCATGCTGCGGGTGCTCAAGCCCGGCGGTCGCCTGCTGGTTCTCGAATTCTCGAAACCCACCAATGATGCATTAAGCAAAGCCTATGACCTCTACTCGTTTAAGATACTGCCGAAAATCGGCCAGTTGGTTGCCGGTGATGAAGACAGCTACCGCTATCTGGCGGAGTCCATTCGCATGCACCCGGATCAGGAAACCCTGAAGGGCATGATGGACGAAGCCGGTTTTATCAACACCAGCTTTCACAACCTCACCGGCGGTATCGTCGCCCTGCACAAGGGTTTCAAGCCTTGACAGGAACACTGGAAACCTTTGCCCTGGGACGGCTGCAAAACCTGATTAATCAGGCGCTGGCGCTGGATCCGGGCACCACTCGATCACTGCAACAACTGGCGGGTAAAACCGTATTGATCAAATCTACGTTTCCGCCACAGCCACTGGCGCTGACCTTTATGGACGACGGCAGGGTCGCCCTCTCAGGGGATTCCGACGCAGTCGCCGATGTTTCCCTCAGCGGCAATCCTGTATCCCTGGCATTGCTGATGGCAGACGCCTCCGAGCGGGTCAGCTTTGTCGGCACCGGTGTCACTCTTCGCGGCGACCAGGAAATTCTGCGCAAACTGTCCTCGGCTCTGCAAAATCTTGACATTGACTGGGAACAGGCGCTTGCGGGCATTATCGGCGATACCCCCGCCCACCTCGCGGGCAAGGCTGTTCGCCAGGCAGTCAAATGGCGGCGGACTGCGGGAACCCGCGCCGCCAGCGGTATCAGCGAGTTTTTCCACCAGGAATCCGGCATGGCTCTAAGCGCCACAGAAGCGGAGCCCTGGTTCAAGCGTGTCCGCCATCTGGCCACGGATATCGACCGCCTTGCCGCCCGTATCAACAGGCTGCGCATCAATCTGGAATCCGCCGACCACTGATATGCAACGATTTCCACGCCTCTGGCTGATTTTTCGCACCGTGCTTCGCCACCGTCTGGATACGTTTTCCAGGGGTGAGCGCTGGCCATTGCCGATTCGAACAATCACCTGGTTTTTGAAAAAACTGCCAGCGCCAACGGCACCCCGCGGCCAGCGCCTGCGCCTCGCCCTTGAAGACCTTGGGCCAATATTCATCAAATTTGGCCAGCTTCTGTCGACGCGGCCAGACCTGATTCCCAGCGATATCTGCACCGAACTCAGCCGCCTTCAGGACAACGTCCCGCCTTTTCCTTCAGAAGACTTTATTGGCATTATTGAAACCGCGCTGGGCAAAGATGTCGATGCGCTGTTTCTCAAGTTCGACCGCGCCCCGCTGGCGTCTGCCTCCGTCGCCCAGGTACACAGCGCTGTGCTCAAGGATGGCCGCGCAGTGGTCGTGAAAGCCATTCGCCCAGGCATTAACAAGGTCATTGAGCAGGACATTGCCCTGCTGTTGACCCTGGCGCGCTGGGTTGAAAAATCCAGCGCTATCGGCAAACGGCTGCACCCTGTCGACGTGGTCAGGGATTATCGCAATACCATTCTCGACGAATTGGATCTCAAGCGGGAAGCAGCCAACACCTCGACATTGAGGCGCAACTTCAACCACTCGCCCATGCTCTATGTGCCGGAGGTTCACTGGCCGCTCACCAATGAAAAAGTGATGGTTACTGAGCGCATTTACGCCATTCCGGTGACCAATATCGATGAGCTTGCCCGCCTCAATACCAACTTCAAGGTACTGGCGGAACGGGGGGTGGAAATTTTTTTCACCCAGGTGTTTGAACACAATTTTTTTCACGCCGACATGCACCCAGGCAATATTTTTGTCGATGCCAGCAATCCTGCGCTACCCAAATACCTCGCCGTGGATTGCGCGGTGATCGGCAGCCTCAGCGACGAGGATCGCTACTATCTGGCGCGCAATCTGCTGGCCATTTTCCGCCGCGACTATCGCCAGGTGGCGGAACTCCATGTGCTTTCCGGCTGGGTGCCGGAAAAAACCCCGGTGAGCGAATTTGAAGCCGCGATTCGCACCGTCTGTGAGCCAATTTTCGAACGCCCCTTGAGCGAAATCTCCTTTGCCCAGGTTCTGGTCAGCCTGTTTCGCACCGCCCAGCGCTTCGACATGGAAGTGCAGCCCTCCCTGGTATTGCTGCAAAAAACCCTGATCAATATCGAAGGCCTGGGGCGCCAGCTCTATCCGCAGCTGGATCTGTGGGTAACAGCCCACCCCTACCTGGAAAAATGGCTGAAAAACCGTTTGCGCCCCGATGCCTTGATGGAAAGACTCAAACGCCACGGCCCCGAATGGCTGGAACAGTTTCCACAAGTGCCACAATTGCTGTACCAGTCGATGGAACAGCTTCGCCATCTCGACAAGTCGGTCAATGCCCTCAAACAGACACCGCAAACAGCGCGACCAAAACGCTGGCTCGGCGCCGCATTGATCGGTATCAGTGCCGGGCTGACAATCCCTGCCTGGCAGCCCCTCGCAGCAAGTTTGCCTGGCGCATCCGTTATCCTCGCGGCTGCCGGGGTCTTACTATTGATCTTGCGCTGACTCTGGCATAATGGCCGCCATGAATATTGACTTTATTGACGCCATTGCGTGGAATTCCGACGGCCTGGTTCCCGCCATTGCCCAGGACGGAGCTTCAGGCCGAATTCTGATGATGGCCTGGATGAACCGGGAAGCACTGGAACTTACTGTGGCCAAAAAAGAAGCGGTTTACTGGTCGCGCTCCAGAGGCAAACTCTGGCACAAAGGGGAAGAGTCCGGGCACATTCAGAAAGTGGCTGACATTCGCCTCGATTGCGATGGCGACGTTATTCTCTTAACCATTGAGCAACTTGGCGGCATTGCCTGTCACACCGGCAGAGAATCCTGTTTTTACCGATCCCTGGTGGATGGTGAGTGGCAAATAACAGACGCTGTTATTAAAGATCCCGGCCTGATTTATTCAAAATGATCTACAACCAGGTTTAGTGCTCATGAATGATACTCTCGCCGAGCTCAGCGCCATTCTGGAGGCGCGCAAACAGGCAAGCGCCGACACCTCCTATGTGGCCAGCCTGCACGCCAAGGGTCTCAACAAGATTCTCGAAAAACTGGGCGAGGAAGCGGTGGAAACCATTATTGCCGCCAAGGACGCCAAATTGAGCGGCAATGTCGACGACCTCGTTTACGAGACAGCGGATCTGTGGTTTCACAGCCTGGTAATGCTTTCCCACCTGGGCAGCGATGCCTCGGCGGTACTGGCAGAACTGGCGCGCAGATTCAACATTTCCGGCCTTGACGAAAAGGCCAGCAGAACCAGCGTATAGCGGAGAAAATTATGGGACTTGGCGGTATCAGTATGTGGCAGCTGTTAATTGTTCTTCTTATCGTCGTGCTGTTGTTCGGCACAAAAAAGCTCAAGGGTCTCGGCAGCGACCTGGGTGACGCCATCAAAGGCTTCAAAAAGGCGGTCAACGACGATAACGACAAAGCCGACAAAACCCTCGAAGAGGGTAAAACGGACTCTGTGGAAACCAGCTCGAAAAAAACCGAGGCTGAGTCTACCTCTAAACACTAACCCAGAGCGCCGCGATGTTTGATATCGGGTTTACCGAATTGCTGGTCGTGGCTGTGGTCGCGCTGGTGGTTATCGGCCCCGAGCGCCTGCCGGAAACCATTCGCAGTGTCGCCCTGTGGCTCGGTCGCCTGCGCCGCATGGCCTCCCAGGTCTACAGGGAGATGGAAAAGGAAGTTGGCATGAACGATATTCGCCAGCAACTGCACAACGAGGACGTGATGCGCTCCCTGGGTGAGGCCGGCAAGCAACAGAGTCAGGATTCGCAGAACCGCCAGACAAAACCGGCGCAGGCGGAAAATACCGCCACACCGGAAGAGCCCCCAAAATCTGAAGGGGAAAAACATGGCAGCTGAACCCGAGGATCAGGACGCCTCCCAGCCGCTGCTCAGCCACCTGATTGAACTGCGATCGCGACTGCTGCGCATATGCTTCTGGGTTTTGGTCGTTTTTCTCTGCCTCTTCTACTTCAGTAACGACATCTACAGCATTGTTTCCCAGCCGCTGAAAGCGCTGCTGCCCGAGAGCAGCTCGATGATTGCCACGGATGTGGCCTCGCCGTTTTTTGCCCCCTTTAAGCTGACCCTGGTAGCTTCAGTGCTGCTGGCCATGCCTATCGTTCTCTACCAGATCTGGGCCTTTATCGCGCCCGGGCTCTATCAGCGGGAGCGGCGTATCGCCATACCACTGCTGGTTGCCAGCGTCACCCTGTTCTACGCGGGAATGGCCTTTGCGTACTTTGTCGTCTTTCCCATACTGTTCGGTTTTTTTACCGCCACAGGCCCCGAGGACGTCAAGGTGATGACGGATATCAGCAGCTATCTGGATTTTGTCCTCAAACTGTTTTTTGCCTTTGGCATCGCTTTCCAGATCCCCATTGCGGTCGTTATTCTGTGCTGGACGGGCATCACCACACCGGAGCGCCTGGCAGCCAAAAGACCCTATGTTGTGGTTGGCTGTTTTGTGGTCGGCATGCTGTTGACCCCCCCTGATATATTTTCCCAAAGCCTGCTCGCCGGCCCCATGTGGCTGCTATTCGAACTGGGCGTGATCTGTGGCCGCGCTGTCGCCACCAAGCCGGAAGGCGAAACCCAGTAATTCAACTGATATGGCTGTCGAGATAATCCTCTATCTCTTTAGTGATACTGGATTTAAACATAGCCATTAACATGCCCAGCTTGACATCAACGCTGATGTCGGCCTCCGTGCAGTGGATACAAGCAGTTACTCCGCCACTGTAGTTATAGGTAAGCTCGTCACCGTCCCACTGGTATTCACCACCGTACTTTGCAACCAGTTTGTCGGCGAGGTGCTCAACCTGGGTCAGCAATTCGCCATGATTCATACTGTGATTTCTGGATACACGAATTTTACTCATTACTCGACGCTGCTCCCCTTGATTCTGTGCTTGAGAGTATAACCTCTGAAGACGACAGGGAGTATCTGTGTGCTCCCGCTGGGGAATTTTTTCTCATTTACAAAATATTTTTCACCCATGTCGCTAATCAGTGCTAGATTACATAGACGACAGTGAATAACAAGGGAACAACAGGGTGAAAACTGCGTCTGCTCCGCCGCCCGGTGCTGGTGATCTCATCTTCTGCTTTGGCAGGGTGATGGCGGTTTTTTGTTGCATGCTTTTAGTTTCGGCCACAACCCTTGCCGAACCCCTTGACGATCTGTTTTTGCCCTCAGAACTGAAAGTGCAGAAAAACAGCCAGGTTATGTCTTTTACTACCCTCAGCAATGAAGACCTGGCCACCCGCGCCCATCAATTGCGCGACTCGAATATCAGCCCCTCTCAGCGCGCTCTGAACTATCAGTGGCTGTCCCAGGAATCCGGCAATGAAGAAGCTGTCAATGGCTCAAAGGCGCTATCAAAGCTCGCCGAAAGACAGCTCAAAGCCTACCTGGACGAAAAAGAGGGTACCATCTGGCTCAAGGAAAAACTGATGCCTGACACTGATGGCAGGGGTTTTATCAAAAGTGTGGATTACGATCTCAAACTGAGGTCAAACCAGTTCGTCATCGGCCTAAGCTACGAATTCTGATCGTTTCTGGTAGAATCGCCACACCCTTTTCCAATGCGCTTTCTGCCGATGCAAGATCCCCACCCCCAGTCCTCCCATCTCCCCAATGCCGGCCTTGTGCGGCGACTGATGGCGCTCGTTTATGACGGCCTGCTGTTACTCGGGGTTGCCTTTGCCTACGGCGTGCTGGTGTGGATTATCCGCAAACTGGGGGGCGACAATGCCATGGAAGCTCTCACGGGAATTGCCGCCTATCTGCAGTTGCTGGGATTGTGGCTGGTATTGGCGGGATACTATGTCTTGTGCTGGCGAAAAAGAGGGCAGACTCTGGGCATGAAATCCTGGCGCTTGCGCCTGCAAACCCCGGATGGCCACTATATCGACGCACCCACTGCCTGGCTGAGATGCATACTCGCACCTCTGTCAGCTCTACCCCTGGGACTGGGCTACCTGTGGTGTCAGTTTGGTAAATCCCGCAGTTGCTGGCACGACATCTGGACCCAAAGTCGCGTGGTTGTACTGCCAAAGGATCGGAACAAGCGCTCCCCATCGACGACACCGGGGTAGCAAATCATCACCCCACCCGCCGCAACAGCAGCAAGCCGATACAAATACTGACGGCAATGGGCAACAGCACGGCCCAAAAAGCGGGAAAACCATACACCAAACTCGCCGGCCCCAGCAGATCCTGACTGGTGCTGAAAATAATCCCCGTAACCACACCGGCAAAAATCCGCAACCCTGTGGTGGATTCCCGCAACGGGCCAAAGATAAAGGATACTGCGATAAGCACTAATGACAGGGTAGTCAGCGGTTGCAATGCTTTATTCCAGAACGCCAGCCAATGAATCCCTGCGCTTTGCCCCTGCTGCTGAAGATAATTGGCATAGTGGTAAAGCTCGGATACCGCCAGCGATTCCGGCTCCATGGATACCAGCCTGAGAAGCTGAGGAGACATTGTCGAATTCCATTCCCGCTGCGCAAATTGTTCCGCTTTGGTCTGTTGATCACCAAAATAGGTGACAACCCCATCCCTTTCTAACCAGCCGCGCTCTGTGAAATTAGCCGATGCAGAAAAACTGGCGGATTGAAGTTCGGCATCCTTATCAAACTGATAGCGGGAAACGCCAAAAAGATCACCACTGGGGAAAACCACGGAAACATGGATAAATTCATTGTTTTCCTTATTCCAAAAACCGCGACTGAGATCCTGTTTTCCCAATAGCATGGCGCGGCGCCCCTCAGCCAGCTGGTCTGTATAGGGCACGGCATATTCTCCCAACAACACTGCGGCAACGATGAACAGCATGACCGGCCGCAGTACGAAGCCGATGATGCGCAACAGGGACACGCCGGCACTGCGCATTATCACCAGCTCGGTATTGCTGGCAAGCAAGCCCAGCCCCACCAAACAACCAATGAGTGCAGACAGGGGAATATTTTCGTAAATCCGGCGCGGCAGTGTGGTGGCCACATAAGCGAGGGCATCCACGAAACCATAATCCATTTTGATATCACTGGCTTCCTCGATAATCGCCGCGATCACATCAACGGCAAGCACCACCGACAGCACGGCAAGAATAGAGAAAAAAACTACTTTACTGACGTAGCGACTGAGGATTTTCACTGTGCCACCACTACCTTTCGCAACCCGAGCCGCAACAGGCCACTATTGGATGCCACCAGAATTAACGCCAAGATAAAAAACACCAGGTGAACACCCAGCATGGCAAACTCTGAATAAGTTGCGGCCTCTTCCACGGCTCCCCTGGCGCCATTGAGGGTAAGCAGATAAATCACATAGAGAACCACGGCGGGTAAAATTTTCGCAAAGCGCCCCTGCCGAGGATTGGTTTTACTGAGGGGCACCGCCAGCATTGCCACCACGAGAACCATTACCGGGAGCGACAGGCGCCACTGCAGCATGGCTTTGTGCAGGGGATCATTTGAAGCCACCAGCGCCATGGTGGGCGTAGCCTCAACCTCGCTGGATCCTCCCAAATCCACCGCCTCAAGACGTTGGCCAAACTCGTCAAAACGGGTAAGCTGGAAATCCGCGCGACCTGGAATCCCCTGAATCCGCTGCCCGTCCTTGAGAACCAGATAACTCTCCCCAGTTTCCTCAGATTTTCGGGAGAAACCATTTTTAGCAACGATGATCACCAAACCACTATCGTCATACTGATCCCCGGTCTGGGCGAGAAAGACATTTTTCAGGACGCCCTCGTCAGTGATTTCCTCCGTGTAGGTCACGCCCTTGTTGGCTCTCAGAGGGTAAAATTTTCCCTCCGTGAGGGTTTCGACTTCACCGCGCTGCTTCTGGGTTTCCACCAGCTGCTCCATGCGCGTGTAGCCGGCAGGACTGATGTAAAGGCTGAAAGCGGCCACCAGCACAGAAACCAAGAGCGCGACCAGCATGGTATAGGCAATCAGTCGTTTGTCGCTCATACCGCAGGCCTGGAGCACGGTCATTTCACTGTCGACATGGAGCTGCCCGTAGGCGAGGAGAATTGACAGGAAAAAAGCCAGTGGCAAAACCACCTCAAAAAAACCCGGCAGCCGAAAGGCGATCAGCGCAAGCAGCACCGTGGCATCGTACTTTCCTGATGCCGCCGCTGCCATGTATTTGACGAAACGCGCGCTCACCACCACCAGCATGAGGACTGCGGTGACCCCCAGGGTGTTGGATAACAGGTTTCTGGCGAGATAGCGAAGTATAATCACGAAGATATTCGTCCTTGCGCAACAATGATCGTCAGGCACTTGGTCTGCCTGCACGCATGGCTTAAACTGGGAGCCATTATCCCGCAATTAACCGGCAATGTCTTGAGAGAAAAACATGGAATTTAAAGCCCGCCCATTCAACCCCGTCACACTAACCGCAGATTGCCTGGTGGTGGTAGTCCGTGCCAAGCCAGGCTCGGCGGTCGCTGATATCGATCAGGCTACTGGTGGCCTTATCACCTCTGCGGTCAAAGAGGGCGAACTGAAAAAATTTCTCAATACCTTCACCAGCTATCATCCAGCAGGGCTTGCGGCAAAGCGCCTCGTCGTCATCAGTAGCGGCGAACAGGATCTGAAACCCGGCCAGTTCAGTAAGCTCTGCGGAAAAATCATCGACTTGCT
>JBFXIU010000129.1:0-9277 GCA_050175615.1 Porticoccaceae bacterium
CGCCCCAGCGGTAGCCGATGGTGCCGGTGGGGGAAATGAGTTCACCACTGGTTTCGTCCATGGCGATGGTTTTCCACTCGGGATTGTTTTCCTGGCCGAGGTTGTCGCTTAAATCAGATGCGCGCAAAAATGAACCCTGGACAAGGCCATGTTCGCTTTGCTCCAGCTTGACCAGCATGGGCATGTCGGTATAACGGCGCACATAATTGGTGAAATAGTCGCTGGGATTGTCGATATAAAATTCTTTGAGAATGACGTGGCCAAAGGCCATGGCCAGGGCTGCATCTGTGCCCTGTTTGGGCGCCAGCCAAATGTCGGAGAGTTTTGAGCACTCGGAATAATCCGAAGTGATGACCACGGTTTTGGTGCCTTTGTAGCGCACTTCGGTAAAAAAGTGGGCGTCGGGCGTGCGGGTTTGGGGTACATTGGAGCCCCAGGCAATAATGTAATTGGAGTTGTACCAGTCGGCGGATTCCGGTACGTCGGTCTGTTCACCCCAAATTTGTGGCGATGCCGGCGGCAGGTCGCAGTACCAGTCGTAAAAGCTCAGACAGTTGCCGCCGATCAGCGACAGGTAGCGGGAACCGGCGGCATAGCTGACCATGCTCATGGCCGGAATCGGCGAAAAGCCGGCAATGCGATCCGGGCCGTAGGTTTTTGTGGTGTAGATATTGCTGGCGGCAATAATTTCGTTGACCTCGTCCCAGCTGGAACGGACAAAACCGCCAAGGCCGCGGCGGGATTTGTAGTATTGGGTTTTTGCTTTATCCGCCATGATGGATGCCCAGGCTTGCACCGGGTCATCAAACTGAAGTTTGGCTTCCCGCCACAATGTCAGCAGCGCTTTGCGAACTTTTGGATATTTGAGGCGATTGGCGCTGTAGATATACCAGGAATAGCTGGCGCCGCGGGGGCAGCCGCGGGGTTCGTGATTGGGCAGATCCGGGCGGGTGCGGGGATAATCCGTCTGTTGGGTTTCCCAGGTGACCAGGCCGTCCTTGACGTAAATTTTCCAACTGCAGGAGCCGGTGCAATTGACGCCGTGGGTGGAGCGGACGATTTTGTCGTGCTGCCAGCGGCGGCGGTAACCTTCCTCCCAGCCGCGATCTTCATCGGTGGTAATTCCATGACCGTTGGCATAGGGTTCTTTGTTGATTTTGAAAAAGCGCATTTTGCTTAACAAATGGCTCATGAAAAATTCTCCTTTACTGCCTGGTGGCTGGCTAATAATCTGTCGCTATGAATGGCGTACAATCAAATTCCCATTGCTGTTAATGGCCAATATATAGAGCCCGTGAAAATGGTAGTTGATATGGATCAATGCGTGGATTGCGGTTTTACGGTGGTGGCGACAGGAGTACCAATAAAGGGGTAGGGAGGATCGTTCGTGAATCTTCGATAATTCGCGGTGAAATATTAAAAAAGCATTAATTTGCAAGGTTAAAAAATGATAGCTGGGATTTTGTGGGTAGGTAGATGCTGGAGCTGAAAAGTCGGTTCAACGGATCGGTGATGACCTATATTGTCACCTCAATCATCGCTATTGTCGGGCTGTCGATTCTCACCATGCTGTCTTCCTACTGGGTCACTGAGCAGGCAGACAAGGATGCTCTGGCCATTAATGTCAGCGGCGCTCTGCGGGTACAAACCTATGAGCTGGGCTATATGGCAGCCACTGGAAACAGCGCCCAACTGCAAACCGCCATCGACAAGTTTTCCCGGGGACTGGAACAACCCCTGTTTCAGACCCTGCAAAAAGAATCCGAATTGCAACCCGCCTATCAGGGAATAAAAGACCAGTGGCAGGTTCTGCGCCAGGTATTGGTGTCGAAAAACTGGAGCGAAGCCCAGCTGAGCCAGCTTCTTGCCACCCAGGTGTCCTTGACCAACCAGTTTGTTTCTCTGGTACAGAAGTCTGCAGAGGCGAAAATTCGCCTGCTGCGCTCCATTCAGCTCGCCGCCTTACTGGCAACTCTGGTCTTTGCGGTGTTTATCATTCAACTGCTAAAAATGCGCGTTCAGCAGCCTCTGGCACAGCTGACCTATGCGGCTCACCGCATAGGAAAAGGCGATTTCACCCAAAGGCTGGACATTCCCGGGGACGATGAGCTGGCGCTGATGGCGGCAACCCTCAACCATACTTGTGACGCCATTGCCTCCATGTACGGGCAACTTGAAAACCGCGTCAAGGAGCAGACTCTTGAATTGAAGCGCAACAACGATGCCCTGGCATTTTTGTTTCGCACGGCGCGGGTGATGTTGGAGCACCCTGAAAAGCCGGTGGATTATCAGCTCATTGTCGATGAGCTCGCTGTCATTATTGATATTCGCGACATAGAACTCTGCTTGATGACGCCGGCTGGCGAAAGGCCCTACGCCCAGGTTCAGACGGAAAAAGGGGAACAGCCTCTCTGTGGCCGCACTGATTGCAGTAATTGTTTCTGCGACAATGTTTTTGTCAAACTCAGCGATCCCCAAAGTATTCGCTTTCCGCTAATTCATGCCGGCGAGCATTACGGTCTCCTTGTTGTCCGCAATGCTTTGCTGGAACACAGCTGGCAATTTCAGTTGGTACAATCTGTGGCTGACCAGGTATCGCTGTCATTAGGCTTGAAAGAACGCCACAATCAGGGTCGTCGTCTGGCGCTGATGCAGGAGCGTACAGTGATTGCCCGTGAGCTCCACGACTCTCTGGCGCAGGCGCTTTCCTACCTGAAAATTCAGGTCGCCAGGCTGGATAACGCCCAGCTCAAACACAACTACGAACTCCAAAAACCCATCATTGACGAATTGCGCACGGGGCTTGACTCCGCCTACCGGCAATTGCGCGAACTGCTGACAACCTTCCGTCTTAAGATGACTGGCGAAGGACTTTATGCCGCACTCAGTCAGACTGTAGAGCAGCTCACCGAGCAAAGCTCACTGGATTTTCATTTAAACTTTGCCGTTAACCAGGTGCCTTTTTCTCCCATGGAAGAGCTTCACTTGCTGCAGATTGCCCGCGAGGCTTGCCAGAATGCGGTTCACCACAGCCGGGGGAAGAATGTCTGGGTGGACTTGTCGGAAAGTGACGACAACATTGTCACCCTCACCGTGGCTGATGATGGTGTGGGTGTCGAGCCGGGAATGGAAAAGCTTCATCACTATGGCATGGCGATTATGCAGGAGCGCGCCAGGCATTTGCATGGCCAACTTCGCGTCGCGCCCAGAGAGAAGGCTGGAACCCTGGTGTCGCTGCAATTTTCCCCAGGAAGGATTTTGGCAGCGGAAGTGTAATTTCTGTCAGGAATGGATAATTTTCGTGTAAAAGACCGTTGCGCCAATCATCATTGGAATCAGTAAAAAATACGAATAGATCAGGCCGCGAATCATCGGGTTGGCCTGACGAAGCCCCATAAGGTTATCAATAATCTGCGAGGCTTTAAGGCTGATGGTTGCACATATAAGCAGAGCGAGAGCACCTGTAACCGCCAGCGATTCGGCAAAGAAACTGGTCAGCAACGTCAACGCCAGCAACAGCAGCCAACTATTGCGCAATTGCAGCAAATTTTTTCTATAACCGATCATGACGTGACCCTTTAGCCCAGCACATAGAGTAATGGAAAGATAATCACCCACACCAAATCAATCATATGCCAGTAGCAGGCAACACTCTCAAGGCCTTCATGGTCGTCCTTGGTGTAATTGTTGAGATGGGTATTCAGCGCCGCCCAGAGAACAGCACAGCTGCCAATGGCAACGTGGAGAAAGTGATTAAATCCCAGGTAATAATAAAGCGAGAAAAACAGATTGGTATTGGTGGCAATACCTGCGTCGAGATTCCATTGGTGTTCCCAGAGTTTGATGCCACAGTACAGAGCGCCTGCGCCAACGGTTAACAGGAGCCAGTGCAAGCATTTTTTTGAATTGCCGTATTTCATTGCGGCAACGGCGCGGGCGATAAAAAAACTGCTGGTAAGAAGAATCAGCGTATTGACAACGCCCGCCGTAGTGTTGAGTTTGCTGGGGCCTGCGGCAAATATTTCCGGATTAAATGCCTTGGCGATCAAGAAAACGATAAAAAACAGGGCAAACTCGGTGAGTTCCGCGTAAATCAGAATCCACACGGCGGTGCTGCCCGGAGTGGAGTGGCGGCCACTGTCGGCCGGTTGGGCAGCAATGATGTGCAGCAGTGGTGGTGCGTTGTCAGAAGTGTGCATAAATTAACTGTTCAATGGCTGAAAGGGTGTCGGCGTCGTCGGTCAGGGGTTGCGCCATGCACACCAGGCAGGCTTCCCTGGCAGGCAGTCCCGAATTGATCATCAGCGCTGTGTAAATCACCAGGCGCGTCGAGGCGGCCTCTTCGAGATCGTGGTTTTTGAGGCGGCGTAAATCCTGGGCGAGGGTTACCAGCTGAGTTGCGATGGCGCGGTCGAGGCCGGTTTCTGTGCAGACAATATCCACTTCTCTCGCTGTTTCCGGGTAGTCAAAACTGAGGCCGACAAAACGCTGGCGTGTGCTCGGTTTCAAACCCTTGAGCAAATTCTGGTAGCCGGGGTTGTAGGAAATCACCAGCATAAAATCCGGGTGCGCTTCGATCATTTCACCGGTGCGTTCGATAGGAAGGGTGCGGCGGTGATCCGACAGGGGATGCAAAACCACTGTGGTGTCTTTGCGCGCTTCGACAATTTCGTCCAGGTAGCAGATGCCCCCTTCGCGCACTGCCCGAGTGAGGGGGCCGTCCTGCCAGAAGGTGCCCTCGCTGCCAATGAGGTGGCGACCGACGAGATCCGCAGCGGTGAGATCATCGTGACAGGCCACGGTGAAGAGCTTGCGCTTGAGCTTTTCCGCCATGTGCTGGACGAAGCGGGTTTTGCCGCAGCCCGTCGGCCCTTTGATCAGCACCGGCAGGCGATTGTGCGCGGCGCTTGCGAAAATTTCCACTTCCCTCCCCTGGGGAAGGTATTCGGCTTGTGACGATTGCTGGGGTGGGACAAGGCTTGCGCTTGTCAGTGAGGCTGAGTAGGCGTTCATAGATTCTGTCCGGTAAGTTGCAGGTAGAGTGCCGGCAGCAGCAGCGGCAGTTTCGAAACATCGCTGACCAAAGCATAGCCCCGATCGCCAAACACATAGGGAAGGTAATCGCTGCCACGGTCGTCAATGGTGATGCAAAAGGGAATAAGGCCTTTTTGCCTGGCCTCGATCACTGCCTGGCGAGTGTCTTCAATGCCATAGCGACCTTCGTAATGGTCGAGGTCGTTGGGTTTGCCGTCGGAGATCATAAGCAACAAGCGCTGGCGTGCGGCCTGGCTGTCCAGAATCGCCGTCGACTGGCGAATGGCGGCGCCCATGCGGGTATAAAAGCCCGGGCGAATGGCGAGAATTCGACCTCTGGTGGCGGCGGTATAGGGTTCGGCAAAATTTTTCAAGAGGTTGTAACGTACCTGGCTGTTGCGCACCGAAGAAAAGCCGTAGAGGGCGAAGCGGTCGCCACAGGCATCCATGGCTTCGGCAAATAACACCAGGGCATCGCGAATCACGTCGATAACCCGCTGCTCCTCGCTGAGCATGGAATCCGTGGACATGGACAGGTCGGCGAGCGCCAGGCAGGCCAAATCCCGTTGACACTGACGGCGGGCGCGATAGCAATCCTGGCGCTCCGAGCTCTGCTGCGGATCGGCGGCGGATTCAATCCAGGCATCCAGATCCAGCTCATCGCCCCAGGGCTGTCGCCGCTGCCAATTGGTTTGCGGCTGGAGTGCGGAAAATTGTCGTTTCAGGCGCCGTGCTGTGGCGAATAAATGTTCCGGTATAGGCTGGGGTTGCGCCTGGTCGGCGACCATGGCTTGCACCAGGCAATAGTCCTTTATCAGTGAGCTGCGGCGAAAATCCCACTCGGGAAAGCGAGCGCCTTGGCCAAGGGGCAAATCATCGTTTTGCGCTCCGGGAAGGTCGAGGTCGAAACGCAAGGTGCCGCCACCGGCGCGGCGCTGGCGAGACAGGCTGATAATATCGAGATCGTCTGCGCCGGATGCGGGGTCGTCCTGGTCTTCGTCCTCGCAGCGATCAAGGTCTACCTGCTCCGCCATGGTAAACAGGCTGGGTAGCTGGAAAATCAGCAGGCCATCGTTGGCATTCCTGTCCTCGGCGCGGGTGGCGGTTTTTCTTGTGGTGCTGTCGTCGTTTCTTTTGCTGCTGCTGTCTCTGTCTGCGCTGTTCCACTGGTCGTCTGGGGGCAAAGCAATACCCTGAAGAGGCTGGGGATAAAGCCATAACATCACAGGCATGGGGTCACCCTTTGCCAGCGGCAGCCGGGCAACAGAGCCGGGATTGTTCAGTGCACGCTGAATGGCCAGTTCCCGCTGCTGTTCTTCGCCTTCCAGCTGGTTGCAATCGGGGCGCATGGCAATGACTCCGCGCAGTAGGTGGGCGTATCGTTTCGCCAGGCCTGGGTATGCCTTCAGCAGAGCCAGGGTGGCGCGCTGATTGTCGACAAACCAGTGTTGAATATTGGGCAATACTGCAGCCATGGCGGTGAGCCAGACATACAGATCCCGATTCAGCTCCGCATCGGCAAAACAGGCGATGGCAGGGGGCAGGCGAACACTGCGCTCATCTTGCCAGGGAACCGCAAAGCGCTTGTGGCTGCCGGCAATGCGCTGAATAAGGGGGCGCCTGGTGTTAAAACTCCGTGGCGCAGCGCCTTCAATCAGTTTTCCAGGGCAGCCGCCGAGGCCGCGATAAAAGGGCGCCAGTTGGTGACTGACTTCGACGAGTTCTACCCTGGCGTTGTCGTAGTCGGTTTGCGCCTTGCTGGAAACAATACGGTGCCAGAGTTCGCCGACAAATTCTTCCATTGTGTACGTCTCCTTATTGGCCTTTCAGGTTTCCGGTGACCGGAATTCGCGCCGTTCACCGGATAATTTCCTCGATTGACCAGTATCAGTGGCTAGTTTGTCGCCAGTAGTGACGCGGAACTTTCGTTTTTAACAGCATCAGGGGCAGCAACAAAGAAGCTGGCGAAATAAGCGACAAGGCCGCTGAGAAAGATCAGGCCAAGGACTTCCCGAACCCAGAAAACAGGGGTCAGCTTTGTCTGCGTCGCCATAAAATTGAGCGCATCCCCGGATTCTGGCAGCCGTTGCAGAGCAATTTGCCAGGCACCGGCCACAGTGAGGGCAAGGGTGATGCCCACCATGCTCAGGCACATGGTCCAAAACGCGTAGCGCTCAAGCTTTTGGGCAAGCTCGCTGTTGCCCTGGGGGCGTCCGCGAATAATGGGTACTGCGTAGGAAATGATGGTCATCACGATCATGGCGTAGGCGCCGAAAAAGGCGAGGTGGCCATGAGCCGCAGTGAGCTGGCTGCCGTGGGTGTAATAATTCACCGGCGCCAGGGTGTGGAGAAAGCCCCAGACACCAGCGCCGAGAAAGGCCATGACTGCGGTTCCGAGCGCCCAGGTGGTGGCGATGCGATTGTTGTGCTGGTAGCGACGTTTTTTCACCATATCAAAGGCAAACATCACCATCATAAAGAAGGGGATAGGCTCAAGGGCGGAAAATAACGAGCCGAGCCACAGCCAATATTCCCCGGGGCCGATCCAGAAGTAGTGGTGACCCATGCCGATGAGGCCGGAGATCAGCGCCATGGCGATGATCACATAAAGCCATTTTTCAATGACTTCGCGATCCACGCCGGTGACCTTGATCAGCACGAAGGCAAGAATGGCGCCCATGATCAGTTCCCAAACGCCTTCCACCCAAAGGTGCACCACCCACCACCAGAAAAATTTGTCTAAAACCAGATTTTCCGGGTTGTAAAAGGAGAACAGAAAAAATACTGCCATGCCGATGAGGCCGGTAATCAGCACCATATTGACAACGGTTTTGCGACCGCGAAGAACGGTCATGCCGAGATTGAAAATAAACGACAGGCAGACGATGACAATGCCAATTTTGGTGATGGTTGGCTGTTCCAGAAATTCCCTGCCCATGGTGGGTAAGAGATGGTTCTTGGTCAGCGCCGCCAGCTCGGAGTAGGGCACCAGCAGGTAGCCGAGTACCGTGGCGACACTGGCGGCGGCGAATACCCAGAATGTTATTCTGGCCAGCAGAGGGCTGAACAATTCGGTATCCGCTTCTTCCGGTACCAGAAAATAGGACGCCCCCATAAAGCCAAACAGCAACCAGATAATCAACAGGTTGGTGTGCACCATTCGAGCGACATTAAAGGGAATGAGTTCATTGAGAACATCGCCGTTGATGTACTGCATGCCCATTAACAGGCCGAACAGAATCTGCCCGGCAAAGAGCATGAGGGCGAAAATAAAGTAGGGCATGGCGACTTTTTGTGATGCAAATTTCATAGTGATTTTTCCTTCTGTCAGCCTTCAATGTTCGGCGGCCATTCGTTGTCGTCGATGCGCGATGTCCAGATCAGGAAGTCGGAGAGGGCATTGACGTCTTCGTCGCTGAGATGAAATTGGGGCATCTTGCGCCGCTCGGGAATTTGTAACGGTTGTGCGGCCATCCAGCCGGACATAAAGCTTTTAAACATTTTTTCATCCGCAGCGCCCCTGCGGTCAAAGACATTGGCGAGTTCCGGAGCATAGTAGGCGCCTTCACCCATCAGGCTGTGGCAGCCGATACAGTTATTTTCCTCCCAGAGCTCCTTGCCTCTGGCGACGGATTCGGTGATGTTTTGCCGGTGATCCCGCTTTGGCAGTTCCAGCATGGTGTCGGTGGTGAGACCCAGCAACAGCAGGAAGGTGAAAAAACTCCCTCCGTAGTACATATTGCGAGCCATTCCTTTGGTAAAACGTTCGGCCATGGTGCCTCCTGTCGATGGTTAAAAATAGTTATGGCTGATTAACAGGCACAAGGCGATTGCCGACAACGGCGGCCTGGTCGCCAATTGCCCATTCGCTGTTTGGCGCGCGCACCAGGGTTTCACGGTTGTCTTCGTGTTTTACCCTGTAGGCGTTGCCACCGAGGCCTGTGGCCTCCTGGGCTTCTCCGCCACTCCAGGCGCCGATCAAACCGCCCAGCACGGCGCCAATGGGGCCGCCAGTGGCGCCGCCCACTAAAACTCCAGCCCAGCCACCGGTCATTTTTCCTATGGCGGTATCGGTCTCCTCCGCCACTATTTCCGCTGCACTGGCGAGCCCGCTACAGGTTAGGGCTGTGATTAATAAAAATGGTGTAATTGGTTTCATGGCGCTATCCTCAGCATGCTTTGTTAGGTAATCTATAGGTATCAATATCAATCTCTGTGCCATTATTTATCTCTATGAAATTAA
>JBFXIU010000130.1:0-9262 GCA_050175615.1 Porticoccaceae bacterium
TCCCACTGGAATGAAGACATAGGATAGATGCAGTGACCACAGCAGGGGCACGTTCCAGCAGTTCTGGTAGCCCCAGCGCAGGAAACGCCAACCGTTGACCACAGCAGCGGCAACGCACAAAGGCACCATGATCGCCGCGGGCACCCTGGAGAAGCCGATGAAGGCGCTGATCACCAGCAGTATCATGGAGGCGCCACTGAGCACTTCCAGCCAGCGTTTCGCTGGCAGTCGCTGACAACCTGTGCCGTTGGCGGTGAAAAAGGGTATAACTCGACCGCCGATCACGACAATAAACAGGCTGATGAGCAAAACGGCGCCATGGAGCGCTTGCAGGGCGAGATCCGGTCGATCCCTCAACACTCCCCAATGGCTGGCACCATTTAATAAGGCCAGCACAAACAGCATGGGTACGAACATGATATTGCGCCACTGTTTGACCTTCACCACTGGATAGGCCATCGCTGCGGCAGCAAGCAACAGGAAGGAGAGATCCACGGCAACCAGCAATCCTCTGGGCAATCCTGCGCCAAATGCCAGCAACAGGCGAGCCAGCAACCAAACGCCGGCCAGCAGCGCCAGCAGGCCTCCGCGCAGCCCCGGCACTCCTGTCCAGTTTTGCACTGCGGTAAGGAGGAAACCCACCACAATGGCGCTGCCAAAGCCGAATAGCATCTCATGGCCGTGCCACCAGGTCGGGCCGCCATAGGGCTGCCAGGGAGACGGGTGTAGCCAGAAAATTATCCACCAGAGTATCGCAACCAGGGAAAACAGGGTTCCCCCAAAAAACAGGGGTCGAAATGCCAACCTCAATATCGGTCGGGGTGTCCCGACCTGTCTGACATTAGAATTTTGCACGCGAAGTTCCCTCAGTAAACATTGTGACGGAGCCTTGCCCCATGACTAGTCAAAACCTCAACAATCAAGCCAAGACCGCTTTCAGCGAGGTTTTTCTGAACAGGTACGCGGCAGGGATTATTCTGCGTTATCCTGTTTTACGCTGTGATGGTGTCTGCATTCACAGGGAGTTTCAACCCCTATTGAAAATGCGCTCCCAGATTTTAGCGGAAATAATCGTTGTAACATCCGCAAAAAACAACTATAAACCATGTGTAACATCTATGTCACAGCGGTTCTGCCCCGGACATGGTTCATGCCCCATGTAAATAATGGGCAGCTTAAAATAGTTAACTATGGAGAAATCCAATGGCCGAAGCTCTCACCAAGTCGGCGGCACGCAATATATTCTATGGCGGATCGCTGTTTTTTTTCCTGCTTTTTGCCGGTCTTACCGGCCATACGCACTGGTACATGGTCAATGTGTCGACAGATAAAGAAGGGTTGACCGAGCAGGTCAAACACGGCAAGCATGTGTGGGAAAAAAACAGTTGCATTAATTGCCACAGTATTCTCGGTGAGGGCGCCTATTTCGCCCCCGAAATAGGCAATGTCTGGACACGCTACGGCGGGCGCGAAAACCCTGAAGCCGCCCGCGCCAGCCTTAAAGCCTGGATTAGGGCTCAGCCCCTCAATGTTCCCGGTCGCCGTGTGATGCCCAAATTCGATTTGAGCGAAGAAGAGCTGGATGCCCTGGTGGACTTTTTCCAGTGGACCGATGCCATCAATACGCAAAACTGGCCGCCGACACCGGCGGGCTAGTACGCTATCAGGCAATCAACGCACCACGTTTACTGTAAGAGGATCTGTTCGATGAAATACGAAACACAGCGGGTGGCCTACCCGTTCTTTGCGGTCGCAATGGCGCTATTTGCGCTGCAGGTCGTATTCGGCATTATGGCGGGCACTGTGTATGTTATGCCTGAATTCCTGGCTGAAGCCATGCCCTTCCATATCATGCGCATGAGTCATACCAACTTACTGGTGGTGTGGTTGTTGATTGGTTTTATGGGGTGCACCTACTATCTGATGCCAGAAGAGGCGGAAACTGAAATACACAGTCCGCTGATTGCCTATCTCCAGCTGGCTATTTTTGCAGTGGCTGGTGCTGGTGCACTGCTGAGTTATCAGCTGGGGATTCACGAGGGTCGGGAATTCCTCGAACAGCCCCTGTGGTCGAAAATCCTCATTACCATTTCCTTTCTGATGTTTCTCTACAACACTAGCCTGACGCTCGCCAAGGGACGCAAAACGGCGATAAATATGGTGTTGATGCTCGGCTTGTGGCTCGCCGCAGTGTTCTGGTTGTTCGCCTTCTACAACCCCAGCAATCTTGCCGTGGACAAATTGTACTGGTGGTGGGTGGTGCACCTGTGGGTGGAAGGTGTGTGGGAACTCATCATGGCGTCGCTGCTGGCATACCTGTTGATCAAAATGACCGGTGTGGATCGCGAGATCATTGAGAAGTGGCTTTACGTTATCATCGGTTTAGCCTTGTTTTCCGGTCTCCTGGGCACTGGGCATCACTACTACTGGATTGGTGCTCCCGGCTACTGGCAGCCACTGTCAAGCATCTTCTCGACACTGGAAGTATTGCCATTTTTTGCCATGGTCATGTTCGCCTTTTTTATGTTCTGGAAAGGGCGGCGCAACCATCCTAACAAGGCCGCCATGCTGTGGACTCTGGGCAGCGCCACACTGGCCTTTTTCGGTGCCGGCGTTTGGGGTTTCATGCATACCCTGTCTTTCGTCAACTATTATAGCCACGGTACTCAAGTCACCGCTGCCCATGGCCATTTGGCCTTCTTTGGTGCCTACGTCATGACTGTTATTGCCGTCATCACTTATGCCATGCCGCAGTTGCGGCGAGTGCAGCCCTACAATCAAATCCTCAACATGTGGAGTTTCTGGCTGATGACCTCGGCCATGTGCTTCATGACGTTTACCTTGACCTTTGCCGGTGTCGTGCAAACACATCTGCAACGGGTGCTGGGTATGAATTACATGGAGGTACAGGATCAGCTGCAACTGTTTTACTACATGCGTCTGGGCGCCGGGGTTGTGGTAGCCATCGCCGCCACCGTCTTTTTCATCGCCATTTTCGGCCCCGCCAGGGAGCAGGCCTCTACCTCCAGTTCCGGCATGCAGCAGGCGGCGACAGCTGGTAATGGCTAACCTCAAAGTGATGGTGAAAGAAAATCTTTTGCCGACGATGCTATTCGCTTTCGTCAGCAGGCTTGTGAGTATTCAGTTATGAGCAACCCGGCAAGAGCGGGTGCATCGATCCGGGGGGATGTTCCGTTTTACCAGCCCGTAGGCAATGAATGCGAGCTGTTCGAACAGGCTTATCGCCAACGTCTTCCCCTGTTGCTCAAGGGGCCTACAGGCTGCGGCAAAACCCGTTTTGTTACCCATATGGCGGCAAAGCTAGGACGCCCGTTATTTACGGTTTCTTGCCACGACGACCTCACGGCCGCGGATCTGACCGGGCGCTACCTGCTGCAGGGTGGCGAGACCCGCTGGGTGGACGGGCCATTGACCGAGGCCGTGCGCAGCGGCGGAATCTGCTATCTCGACGAAGTGGTAGAAGCCCGCAAAGACGTAACTGTGGTGCTGCATCCACTGACCGACGACCGCCGTCTGCTGCCCCTGGAGCGAACCGGTGAGCTCCTTGAAGCCCCGGATGATTTCATGCTGGTGGTATCCTACAACCCCGGTTACCAGCATATTCTCAAATCCCTTAAACCCAGCACGCGACAGCGTTTTGTCGCCAAGAGTTTTGATTTTCCCCCTGCCAATCTGGAGCGCGATATTGTCGCCAGAGAGAGCGGTCTAGCGCCACAGCGATGTGCCGCCCTGGTAAACCTCGCGGCGCGACTGCGGGCCATGAAGGGTCAGGATCTGGAGGAGGGTGTGTCCACGCGACTACTGATTTATTGCGCCACACTTATCGCCAATGGCATGCCTGTGCTCCAGGCCGCTCTGGCGACCCTGGTGGAACCATTGAGTGACGAGCCAGATGTCCAGGAAGGCTTGATGGAAGTGATTCGCGCCACATTCGGCGAAGACTGACAGGTTTTCCCCGTGTTTGAATGGCTGGAGTTCGAAGAAAAAGTCGGGCGTGTATGGCATCGCTGGGTGTCCGCATACAGCACCAGTTTTCCCAACTACCCGGCTGCGGCAGTGAGTCTGAGCAGTGTCGAGGGGTCGTTGGCGGTTTTCTTTCGTGCCGGCGGTGGTCAGCCAGGGGTTGCCGTGGCCTCTGTTGCGGCGCGCACCTCGTCACATCGACTCAGCTGGCGACAACGCCTGGGATTTGACGAAGAAACCTTGGATATCGCCCGTCTCGACGAGGAAAATTTGTTATTGCCGCCGAGCATTGCCCTGTTTGACGACGCCAAGCTTAATCGTGACCTGTACTTCTGGTTGGCTGCCTTGCTTGCCAATATGACGCCAGTCCCCTCCTACCAAGACCCCCTGCGCCAGGATATTAGCAGCTTGCGGCAGGCACTAACCGCCACGGAAGCAGTGTTGAAACAATTTCCCGGCTTGGGTTCGCGCCATGCCCGGCTGCGTCGAGAAATACTGGCGATGCGTCCCGCCCGCCAGCTGCCGCCGGTGGAGGCCGCTATCGAAGCGGTTATTTGCTCGCTTTTAGGCGCCGATGTGACGCTCGATAACCAGGCTAGCCGCTATCATGAGGCTGTACTGGATCAGACCATGAGTTTGCGGGAAATCCGTGCACCGCAGAATTACCGGCGACCACTGCCTGTGCCGCTGTGGGCCAATCTGGGTCACCTCGGCACCGTGGCGCGGGATGCCGACGCCGACGAACAGGATGAACCACCGCCAGTTGCCAGTGGCGAGACTCCCGATAAGCGCAAGGCGGAGCGGCGTCGGCAGGATCAAAGTGAACGGGATGACCCCCTGGTATTCAACCGCTTCGAGAAAATTCTGTCACTGGCTGAAATGGTCAACGTCAACCGCATGATTGACGACGAAGAGGATAAGAACGCCAAGAGCAATGCCCAGCAGATCGATGAAATCACCCTCAGTCCCAATCAGCAGCGCGCCGCTTCCCGCCTGAAAATGGATCTGGATCTATCCCCTGCCACAGCAGGGGGCGAACAACTGCGTGCTGCCCACACTTATCCTGAGTGGAATTGGCGCAAGCAGGAGTATCAACCCCACCATTGTCGTGTGCTGTCGGGGGTGCACCATGAAGAGGGTGACCACTGGGCGATCGATGAACAGACAAGGCGGCGCATTCGCCGGGTTCGGCGCCAGTTCGAGGCGCTGCGGCCGCGCCGGGAATGGCTGCGCAGCCAGGTCGATGGCAACGAGTTGGATATGGATGCTGTGATCCGCGCCCGCTGTGATTTCGCCGCCGTCGGCGACAGTAGTGCCGGGCTCTATATGAGCGCTCGTGCCCAGGCGAGGGATCTGGCGGTGTCTATTCTCATCGACATATCCCTATCCACCGATGCCTGGGTGGAGGATCGGCGTGTCGTGGATATCGAGAAGGAAGCCTTGCTGGTATTGGCTCATGGCTTGGCTGCCTGCGGAGATGACTACAGTATTCAAACCTTTACCTCCCATAGGCGCCACCGAGTCTGGGTCAATACACTCAAATCATTTGACGAGGCCATGAATGAGGTCACCGAGCGCCGCATCGCCAGCCTCAAGCCTGGCCATTACACGCGAATGGGCGCGGCTATCCGTCACACCACAGTGGAGCTTTGCCGTCGCCCCAACCGCCATCGCCTGCTGCTGGTATTGACCGACGGCAAACCCAACGACAGCGACTATTACGAGGGGCGCTACGCCATTGAGGATACTCGGCGCGCGATTCTGGATGCTCGGCAACAGGAACTAAAAGTATTCGGGGTGACCATTGATCGCGACGCCCATCACTATATCGCACACCTGTTTGGCCGTGGCGGCTATGCCATGGTTCACAAGCCCGAGCATCTGTCGCTGGCGCTTCCCGGGATTTACCGCCAGATCATAAGCCATTGACATGAACAATCAGGGTCAACAGCAACCAAAATTCAGCACAACAAATGTCCGCCTCGCCGTGGCGCTGGCATTGGCCTTGCTTCTGTGTGCGGCAACCATTATTCCCTTTGTGCTGGCGATCAACCACTTCGATTGGGGCGTCGGCTTATTGTTGGTGGCGCCGCTGCTGGTCTGGGTGCTGATGCGCAGCTGCAGGGCACTGGAGCGCTGGGGTCGCAGGGACTCACATTCTTCTGTGCCCGTTGACCCCGACTTTCCCGACTGACCTTGCACTAACAGATAGCCACTACCCCGCATAGCGCGCGGCCAGGTAACCGGAAAAAATCAATAGCAGAATCGCCGCCAGCAGGCACAGGAAGCCGCCCTTCCAGCCCCCGCTGGAGACGCGCAGGTTGAGGTAGACCATCAGTACCTGCTGGACTTTGAAGCCGGTGCTGACTAACACCAGAAGTGCTCCCCAGATCGGCAGCGGCGACCAGTCCGCGGTGCCGGCCAGCGCTGACAGCATGGAAATCAAGGTTAAGAGCATCAGCGCAAGCCAGGTGCGCAGCAGGCGGTTTTTTCCGGGCAGGGTTTCGTCCAGCATTATCTCGGCGTCATCGCAACAGATAGAGAAGTGGGTAGAGCATGATCCAGATAAGGTCGACCATATGCCAAAAAGCTGTCACAGTTTCCACATTGGCTCTGGAGGTGCGCCAGCAGGCCAGCGCCAGCAGGCACAGACCAAATATCACATGGGCGAAGTGGAAAGCCGTCAACAGATAGTAAAAACTGAAGAAAGTGTTGGTTTCAGGGGTCAACCCCGCAGTCAGCTTGTCGGCGTATTCGACAACCTTGATGATGCAAAACAGGGCGCCCAGCGCCATTGCCGCCCCCAGCAGTTGCCGACACATGCGCATACGGTTATCGGCAATTGCCTGTATCGCCAACGCCGCCAACAGGCCACTGGTGAGCAGTACCATGGTGTTGATGCCGCCGGTTACAGGGTCGAGAAGTTGCTGTGAGGCGTCGAAAATTGCACGCTCACCGACACGCTGCCAGGCGAACAAGCCAAAAAAAGCCGCGAACACCAGCATTTCGCTCAGAATCAGCACCCACATCAGTGGATTGCCCGGCAGCCTGGATAGGGGCCCCCAGTCGTCGGCTTGTTCTGTGGTGTTTAAGTCCGACATTTGCAGCGAGTGCCAAACAGCCAGCTTTTCGGCTTGTCGATGGCTTTGTTGGCGGTGAGCCGGTGAATGCCGACAGCGCAGCGACCCATCATCCAGGTGATAGCCAAGGTGAAAAACAGATAGCCGAAAGACCAGGCATAGACTGGCGGCAGACCGATGGCGCCGGCAATCCGCCACAGCAGTGCGGCAATGGCCGCAGCCAACAATCCCAGCCAGAAAGTGCGAATTTGAAAACGCAAATGGGAATCTAGCCAGGGGGCTCCACGTTTCAGGCGTAGGTGGGCGATCAGTGCGCCTATAGGAGCAGTCACCACTGCCATGATACTCCCGATGTAGAGTCCGTAAATGACTACAATATAGCCGCGACCGGGGTCACTTTTGTCGCCGGTGGCCTCATTGCTTTGTGGTTCCGTTGAAGCTGAAAGCTCTGAGACATTTTCTTTACTGGTCGAGGTTATCAATAGGCTGCCATCCTTTATGGGAGACTTAATGCCAGGGTCTGTTAGCACTCAGTGGATAAAGCTATTTTGCCTCCAGCGCGGAGGCTGTTGGAGTTCTAGGCACATTGTATGTTTTTTGGGCTACTCTGTCAGGCTCGGCCGGCAAAAAAACCGCAGGGCGATGCAGCGCTATTTGAAATTCGTAATAACGGGGGTTCAGCCACTTGCCGCAAAAATCTATGGCTATTCTGCCCGATCCATCCTCCCGGCCACTGAATAGCTCTGTCGATTTGCTGTCTTCAGAGCTAGTCTGTTGATTTGTGCTCAGGTTAGCTCAATTGGTCTTCTATGGCCTTGATTGTGGAAGGATCGGATTCAAAACCAAAGGGAATCAACCAGGCTCTTTCTCGATCCAGTTGGGTTTGCGATGCCGACAATACCAGGCGCCCCACTTCTGAATGTATGAGAGAAACGCCATTTTGTTCCATCGCATCCATGATCTTAACAATACTGCTGCGACAGGCGGCGATGGCATCCTCCAGCTCTTTAGGCTCTGTGCCCGCTTGCTCCAGAATCCGGTTTCCGTAAGCCAGCACATCGGCAAGCTCTTTGCCAGTGTCATCGGATGAGGGGATTACTGCAAGAAGTGAGCGGGACAAGTCGAGGTAACGGCGCAGTTCGTCGCGGTTATAGCGGTACCAAAGGGGCAGCCGGTCTTTAAGCACCCGCAATGACGACAGCACCAGCTTGGCTTGTTCCAATGCCATGGGTTCGGTGGCATCAACGGCCGGAATGACAACATCTTCCATGGCTTTGATCATCACCTGGATCTGAAATTTAGGACGAATATCCATAGTTAAACCTCTTTTTCCAGAATTATGCGCAAGTCTTCCAGCAGTGCATAGCCAAGCGCCATGATCCACGAGAGCACGATGTCCTGGTGTGTCTTGCTGTTGTGGGCGGCACGAAATCCGGTGCCTATACAGTTGATGGCAGAGCGCCAGGCGCTATAAACACGATAGTAAGTAATGGCTTTTTGACTGACTTTTATATTGGATGCTTGCTCGTAGGATTCATAAAATTCATTTTCAGGGATCATGCCACTGATCAAAAACGTTTTGCCATCTTCAGCATAATTGCCGAGGGCGCCAAGGGTGACCAACGCCAAGTCTTCGTGGGGGTCGCCGGGGTGGCCTAACTCCCAATCGAGCCAGGCGGTAATGCGGTTATTGTGCTCTGTATAGAGGAAGTTTCCTGTTCGATAATCCCCGTGGATCATAGAGGGAATTTCCAGCGGCGGGATGTTTTCCCGCAGCCAGGATTCCGCCAGTCGCAGCAGCGGTATATCTTCATTGGCATCTTCCTGCCACACACGCGCCCATTTGTTCAAAATCAGTTCGACAGCATTTTCCCCTGACGCAGGGCGATCAAATGAAGGCATATTTGCCTGCTGCCAATCCCAGGTATGCAGGGCGGCGAGATGGTCTACAAATTGTTTGCCGAGCGTCTTTCGTGTCGCAGGATCAAAGCCAACACCAAAGCCTGAGACATTACTGGATTTGCCGCTGGGTTTGGTTACCCCTTGAGCAAAACCGTAGATCAGCGCAGGGTAGGGGAAATGATCCCCCTCAGGATCAACCCAAAAACAGGGTGGTGCGGGAATGACGTTTCCCACCTCCCTGACAAGCTCAAATTCCTGAAGCCTGCTGGTCTCAACGATGGATTCAGCAGGTTCCA
>JBFXIU010000131.1:0-9252 GCA_050175615.1 Porticoccaceae bacterium
GCATTGCGGATTGACGATGAAACACACCCAATCGACTGCATTGCCACCATGGATCACAGCTGGGGACCAAGGCCGGAAATCGATTTGAGCACATTATTGTGGATAAACGCTCATTTTGACGAAAACTATTTTGCCCATGCATTGTTTACCTATGACCCCTATGCACCCAAAGGGCAACAGCATATTTTCAGGCATGGTTATGCCGTAATAAATGGCAAAGTACGCGGCTTGATTGCCGGAGAAGTCAGCGCAGAGCGGGACGGATTTTATGCCAAATCTGCCCAGGCAAAATTTACTGATATTGACAAGACTGAGCATGTTTTCACTGGTGTAGCCAAAAACAACCACCCCTGGCTGCCTTACGGAAACTGCTTGTCGCCCATCGCCATGATGCACTGGACGTGCAAGGAATTCCCCAATGGCGGATATGGCACTTTTCTGGAAGGCTTTCCATTAAACAACAGGCTTAGACGGGGAAAATCTTGACAAAACGCTGACTGGCCTTGCTCCCAGCACAGCGCCCTTTCCTCCCCTTTAACCAGGGAAAGGATGGCGCTGTTTGCCGCAGTGGTGGACAGCCGATTAATCAGGCGTCACAGGCTATCACCAATGCTTATTTTAAGCGGATTTATTTTGGGATTTACCCATTTCTTATTTTTTAGCGAAAGACTACCTACATAAAGAGCAAAAATGGATCACAAGCAAAGCCCCACAAATGAATGGATAGAATCTGTAAGAGCAAGATTTCCTACAGAACCAACTGTAGATGAAACCCTCACTCGAAAGATGAAAAAACGTTCATCGGAGATCTATACACCAAGCACAACAGCAGAAATTCAGGCTCTGCTTGTGGATTTTTTCTAGACAAAGGCACCGTCTTCAACTGTCAGCAATGTCCGCCCCCTCGGTGGTGGCGCTTCAAAAGAGCAATATTGCTTTGATCTGATGGACTGCCAACAGCAGTACACAACCTATGTGCTGCGCCGGGAACCGCCGGAGTCTATTGTCGAAACCCATCGTCTTCGCGAATTTCAAATCATGAATGCCATGGGCAACGTGGTTCCTGTACCAGAGGCAGTATGGGTTGATGTTGAGGGCACATATTTCCGTCGACCGGCACTGATCAGCAAATTTGTTGGCGGTGTAACCAAAGAAGCCTCCTCTGACAGCAATGTCACCGGAATAGGGACAGATTTCAGTGAAAACCTTCAAAAACAGCTGGGCGGAAAGTTTGTTGAACTTCTGGCAAAAATTCATCTCCACGACTGGAGAAATGACGAGCTGGACGCTTTTGAAAAGCCAAAAGAAGGAACAAACTCCGGGGTCATTTCCGTCATAAACCAGTGGGAGCGTGTTTGGGAAGAGGACTCTTACGAAGCACACCCAATTATAAAACTGGCCAGTAACTGGCTACGTCAGAATGCGCCCTCAATCGACAGGGTCAGTGTTGTTCATCACGATTTTCGCGCCAGTAATTTTTTATTTGACCCAGACAGCTATAATATAAACGCGGTATTGGATTGGGAATTGGCGCACCTTGGCGATTATCACGAAGACCTTGCCTGGACAATGCAGAAAAGCTACGGCTATTACGACGAAGAGGGTCGCTTTTATGTTTGCGGACTCATCGAAGAAAGCGAATTTCTCCAACTTTATCAATCTATTACCGGCTTTAAAGTAAATCCTGACAAGCTTGCTTACTACGCCGTCATGAATGCCTGGAAAGCCTCTATTATCGTCTTGGGCACCGCCGTTCGCTGCACCATTGGCGCCAAAACCCATCAGGATATTTTGTTGAGCTGGATCACGGGGATAGGCCCATCCTGTGTCGACGAACTCAATCAATTATTAAGAAAATCCATTTTCAATTGACAACTATTTCAGTCAAATTACGGGGTTTAATCACATGATTAACTATCCAAAGAAAAAAGACCTTGAGTCGATTCTTGTTTTTGGCGCCAGCGCCCACATTGGCAAGCCCCTGGCGCGCTATGTCACTGAGAACGCACCTGGTGTAAGGCTTCGCCTGGCGACATCCTCAGCGGAAAAATCTATCGCTCTCAAGCGGGAATTCCCCAATGCCGAAGTGGTGGTGGCAGATTATTATGATCTTCCGTCCATGCGCGCGGCAACCGAGGAAATGGAAGGCATATTTCTGGTTTCTCCGGATTTTCTCGATGAAAACATTGCCATGTCGATTTTTCGCAGGGCAGTGACAGAAAATAATGCCCTGGTTCACGCGATAAGAATTCTTGCCGACCCACCTGGCGTCACCCTGAGCGCGTCCCCAAGGAAATGCATGCATTTGGTGGAGGAACGGCCATTCAGAACCTGATAGCAAAGGATTTTCTTGAAGCTTCTGAGCTGCCTGTGACCTTTCTTAACTCTGCGGGCTGGTATTTTGATAACTACCTTAGCTGGCTTGCTCCCCCTATATTGAAAAAAAGAACACTCACCATGTCATCCCCTCGACAGGTGCTTTATTTTGATCCGGGCGAATTGGGCGAAGTCGCTGCACGGATACTGCTCTCCGATGATGCCCGCCACATCGGCGGCAGTTACCAATGCGACAATGGTCAGGACTTGCTGACTTTTGAAGACGCAGCCAACATGATGACAGAAGTTTTCGGTGTCAAAATAGCTTATGACGGCAGCGAAGAAGGCTTTATGAGGGAAATAGGCGAGCCAGCCCGCGCCTATTGGGCCAATGTGGGCGGTTTTGCACGCGGCCAAGATCCCGCCGAATACTTCCTCGCCTATTGGCGTTTCGAACAAGCCAATGAACACGCCTGGCGCCGGACAGACTTTGCCGAGCGAATCCTGCAAAGACGCCCCAAGACATTGAGGCAATGGCTTATCGAAAACCGTGACTTTTTTATCAATAATATGAGCACTTAAGACAATTCTGATGAATGTCATCCTCGACTTGAGTCGAGGATGACGCCCTTTCATGGGAATGTCGAAACCTTAACGAAGCTGAGATTCCTAAGTTGGAACAGCCGCTTATTTTTCTATTGGCCAAAAATCACTTAGCCCCGTTTCTTTGTATTTATCTTCTAAACCAATTTCTTAAGGAGCCGTCATATGGTGCCTAACACAACAATGCGTCTAGCGGCTGTCATCAAGGCCATTGATGACATCATTGCGCCAGCAATCCCGGAAGACAAAAAACTTGCCCAGGAACAACTTGGACTGATTAAAAAGTCCATTGCTCTGGTAAAAGATCAGATAACCCATGAATACGGCTTTATTGTTCGGGATGCGCTCGACTGTTTTCGTCTTGCCGATGAATTAGCCGCAATCATGGCTGATAATGAGCCACTGCGAACAAATCTTTTGGCACAACGAGCCAAAGGAGAAGAAGTCGTCCCCGCAAAAATCCCCAATCGCCGGGAAGCTGAAGATTTCCTTAGAAGCTTCAAAAAAGTTCTGGAAGATACAGTCGCGACGCTGCTATCTTCACAGCCACGATCGCCTCTCGAACAGGATCAGCAAATAAAAATCCGTCGCGCTGTTCTTGAACACAGTGAACGCCAAACCCTTCGCGAACGCGCCTGGGTAGTGGCTACAGGCTTCGACACAGATCCCGCCAGCCTGCCTTCCATTGAGGATATTCTTTTCAAAACCTGATCATTACAGCGTTCAGTGAGAACGCTAAAGCCATCACTTGCCATTGAAGACAGCCCGTTAATCGCCCACTTTATAAGAGCGGATCGATAAGCTATTGATCTATTGACCCGGCATCAATTATCGTCGGGTTAATACGCGGCACGAGGCCAAATTTTGTCCCTGCAAAGCCGGCATTTCCGCCGTCCATGGCAGTCCGATATGCCGCCATTGTCCGAATGGCCAATCGCGGGTTAATAATAGATTCCCGCTTGCAGGAGTAGCAAGATTCAATTTATTCAGCATTGCCCCATACCTTGCTGACATTAGCTTTGACAGATCACCCCATAGCGATTTTCGCGATTAGAATAATTGATACCCCTCCCCCACATAGAAAGCCTTAAGTATTTGTTAAGAATTGCCCCCTATTCTCTGAACCCTAGACCACTGCCAGGGTGACAAACCCGGAGAGAAAGATGGATGCAACCGCTGTCACCATCGAACGCAGCCACAGAGAGCACCGCGTGATTTCCCGTTCACTACAAAAATTGTTGATTCCAGACCCCGACTTCAGACTGACCACTGCGGGTGAGGATGAGCGCGCCGAGGTGGAGGCCTTTATTGCGGAAAAATTCCGCCATCACCACAACGCCCGGATTTCAACCTTTCTGCCGGCACTGCTCAATATCCACTGTGGCGGCAAATACACTGCGGCATTGGGGCTCAACCCCGCAGCCCATGGCGCCATGTTTGTCGAACAATACCTGGATCAACCCGCCGAGCAGGCCATAGCAACCCTTGCGCACCAGCCCATTTCCCGCAACAGCATTGTCGAAGTAGGCAACCTGGTGTCCAGCCTCAATGGCGCCACCGCCCTGCTCTACCTGATGCTGTTGGCTGTGGTGCAGCGGGCAGGTTTTCAGTGGGTGATATTTACCGCCACCCCGGAAGTGCAGCGCAGTATTGAAAAAATTGGCTTTAAAATTGCTCCCATCTGCGAAGCCGACCCCTCGCGCCTGAGCACCGACAGCGGTCAATGGGGCAGTTACTATGACGCCAAACCCTGGGTCACTCTTGGCTACGTCAATGAAAGCCTGCAGCGCTGCCATCAAAACCTGATGCTGGAATCTGTGCTCAGTCTGACAGAAGCGGCCATTGACAAGCTGGCCGAAAAACTAGGATCGCTGTAATGGCGCCGGCAAGCGCTTCGACATCGACCCTTTTCGACGCTCTACCCGCAGACTTTGATCTCAAGCCGATTGTTGTCCGCGACCACAGAACAACCCTGAGCGGCAAACAACTGAGGCAGGCCTGCGCGCAACTTGCCGGTAAATTATTGGCGGCACAGGCGCCCAGAGCCGCACTGCTGGCGAGAAACAGCCCCGCCTGGATCATTGCCGACCTCGCCTGCCAACTGGCGGCCATCAGCTGCCTGCCGCTGCCTGGCTTTTTTAGTCTCGATCAAAAAACTCACGCCCTCAACGACAGCGGCGTCGAGCTGCTGATGTGCGACAGCGACTGCGACAGGGATCATCCCGACTTTTATCGCTGGCTGAACACCCACTTCACTCGCACAGACAGGGATGCAGATCTCGATATCTGGCAGCGATCCACACCGCAAAGCAGGCTTGCGCTGCCGGAAGGCACCGGAAAAATCACCTACACCTCAGGTTCCACTGGGTTTCCCAAAGGCGTCTGCCTGAGCAATGACCAACTGGTTATTCAGGCCAGCGCACTCGCTCAGAAAACCGGCCTGCGCCACCCGAAACACCTGTGCCTGCTGCCGCTCAGTGTTCTCCTTGAAAATGTCGCCGGGGTTTATACAGCGCTGGTTGCCGAAGGGGAGGTTCTGGCTCCCGATCAGGGGTTGCTGGGCTTTAGTGGCAGCACCACTGTCAACGGGAAAGTACTGCTCAACGCCTTGAACGACTACAATCCGGATTCGCTGATTATCATTCCTCAACTGCTGAGCCTGTTGATAAGCGCCTGCCAGCAGGGCTGGAAACCGCCATCCAATCTTGAATTTATTGCCGTCGGCGGCAGCCGCGTATCTGCAGGACTGATCGCCAAAGCCCGGGATTTCAAGCTGCCGGTTTACGAGGGCTATGGCCTGTCGGAATGCGCTTCGGTGGTCAGCCTCAACACGCCAAATGCCGACCTTCCCGGGTCTGCGGGTAAACCCCTGAACCACCTCAACGTCAGCGTCGAAAAGGGCGAAGTCATTGTCTCGGGCAACAGTTTTCTCGGCTATATCGGCGATCCCTCCAGCTGGAACAAGGCCACCGTCGCCACTGGCGATAGGGGACATCTCGATGACAACGGTTTTCTTCATCTCGATGGCCGCAAAAAAAATCTGCTGATCAACAGTTTTGGCCGCAACATCAGCCCCGAGTGGCTTGAAAGTGAATTGATGTCCGGCGAACTCATCAGCGAATGCATCGTTTTTGGTGACGCCCGGCCCCATTTAATCGCATTGATACTGCCGGGTAACCGCGTCGACAACATGGCCGTTGATCAGTGGTTGAACACCCTCAACCAGCGCCTTCCCGATTATGCGCGCATTCATAAGTGGCATCGCCTGAAAGGGTCAATGGCGGCGACAGAAGGGTTGTTTACATCTACAGGAAAACCCCGCCGGGAGGCTATTTACCGCCACTTTCACGACGCCATAGCACAACTCTATGGCGCAAACGGCGACAGCTATTCAGGCACATCGACAACGCAGGAGATTGTGACACAATGACATTTTATCACCAGCTGAGCGAAGCAACCCTCAGCGAGCGGCAGCAGCTGCTGCAGTCTCCCATTATCCACAGGGCTCTTCATGGCGGCATCAGCCTTGATGACTATGTGGCATTTCTCACCCAGGCCTATCATCACGTCAAGCACACGGTTCCCTTGCTGATGGCCGCCGGATCAAGATTGCCGGAATCAAAAGAGTGGCTGAGGGTTGCTTTAGCAGAATACATTGAAGAGGAAATCGGCCATCAGGAATGGATTCTCAACGATATTGCCGCCTGCGGCTTTGACAAAGAGGCCGCGCGCAACAGTACTCCCGGCCAGGCAACGGAATTGATGGTCGCCTATGCTTACGACATGATTCACAGGGTCAACCCTGTGGGATTTTTCGGCATGGTGTTTGTGCTTGAAGGCACCAGTATTACCGTTGCCACCGATGCCGCCAGCAGTATTCGCCGGCAACTGGGTTTACCCACCACTGCTTTTTCATACCTCAATTCCCACGGCTCTCTGGATATCGAGCATATGAAATTTTTTGAAAGCCTGATGAACCGGGTGGACGATGCCACTGATCAAAGCCAGATTATTCACTGCGCCAAAGTGTTTTTCACACTTTACGGCAATATCTTCCGCTCACTCACTGCAGAGTAATGACCTGATGAACATCGATGGCAAAACCATTCTGGTCACCGGAGCCAGCGGCGGCATAGGCCGGGAAATTGCCAGGGCGCTGGCCGCAAAGGGCGCGCGCCTGATTGTCAGCGGCCGCGACCACAACAAACTGACTCAGCTGGCAGCACAGTTGGGCGACACCGCCGTGATAGTCAGCGCTGATATGGGTACCGCCGAGGGTCGCAGCGCCATCGTCAACACCTGCGAAGCAGAAGGCGTCGACATTGTCGTCCACAGTGCCGGCACTCTGGATTTCGCCCTCTTCGCCAACCAGGATGCGGACGCCATAGAAACCATGGTCAATCTCAACTTTCTCGCGCCCGTTCTGCTTAGCCGGGCGCTAGTGCCCATACTTGAACAGCGCCCTCAAGGGGCAATGGTTTTTGTCGGCTCCACATTTGGCAGTATCGGCCATCCCGGTTTTTCCGTCTATTGCGCCACCAAGTTCGGCTTGCGCGGCTTTGCCGAAAGCCTGCGCCGGGAACTGGCGGATACGCCTATTCAAATTCACTATCTCGCGCCCAGGGCGACAACCACCGATCTTAACAGCGACAGCGTGGTGGCTCTCAATCACGCATTGGGCAATACCAGCGACACCCCGCAAATCGTTGCCGCAGAAGTTATTGGTATGCTGACGTCGGCAACAGGCCGCAACCGCTACATCGGCTGGCCGGAAAAATTGTTGGTTCGCCTCAATGCCCTGCTACCCGCTATTGTGGACCGGGCACTGGGCAAAAAGCTTGCTATCATTCGCCGCTACGCACAAAAACAACCTGGATAACATCCACGTACAATTTCAAAGGAGGAATTATGACAACGACAAAAACTCTATTCATCAGCCTGGCGCTGCTTTTTACCAGTGTTAAGGTGTGCGCCGACCTCAACAGCGACGTCCACCACCTCCAAACCCGTTGGGCGCAAGTCAATTATGAATTGCAGGACGACCCCCAGCTTGAAGCTTTTGAACAACTGATCGCCGAGGCCGAAAACGCCACCGCCCTCTATTCGAGCAGGGTCGAAGTCTGGATCTGGAGCGGCATCATCAAATCCACCTACGCTGGCGCCAAAGGCGGTCTCGGCGCGCTCAAAGTTGCCAAGGCGTCAAAAAAAGATCTGGAAAAAGCCATGGAACTGGATGCCACTGCTCTTAACGGATCTGCCTACACCAGCCTCGGCACTCTTTATGCGAATGTTCCCGGATGGCCCCTTGGCTTTGGCGACACGGAAAAAGCGGAAGAGCTGCTCAAACAAGCGATAGCCATTGATCCCGAGGGCATCGACAGCAATTACTTTTACGGCAAATTTCTGCTTGCAGAAAAGCGCCATCCCGAAGCCCGCGACTATCTGCTCAAGGCGCAGAAAGCAGCCCCCAGAGCCAATAGACCCCTTGCCGATGCCGGCCGTCAAAAAGAGATTGCTGCGGCACTGGCAAAAGTCAGCCAAAAACTCAAATAATAGCGACCATGCAAATACTTCTGGTTGAAGATGATTTACCCCTCGCCCACAGCCTCTGCCAGGCTCTGGGCAATAAGGGCTATGTGATTAACCACGTCAACCGGGGACAGCTGGCGATTAATACCCTCAAGACATCGCCGCCGGACATTATCATTCTCGATCTTGGCTTGCCGGATATGGACGGCTTGCAGGTGTTACGGCAGATTCGCCATAACACCAGAGTGCTGCCGGTTTTATTGTTGACGGCGCGGGATTCCACCGATGACGTGGTGGCAGGACTGGATGCCGGCGCCGATGACTACCTGGCCAAACCCTTTGAAATGTCTGAACTGCTGGCGCGCCTGAGGGTTCTTGAACGACGGTTGGGCAACAGCAAAGACAGTGAAATTATTCTTGGCGCTATCGCCATCAACATCAGGGATATGGAAGTTCGCCTTAACGACAAGCCCCTTGAGCTGCCCAAAAGAGAGTACATGCTGCTCAAAGCCCTGATGGAAAATGCCGGCAAAGTGGTTACCCGCAGCAGCCTGGAATCCCGTCTTTATGGCTGGGGAGAAGAAGTGGCCAGCAATGCCATTGAAGTGCATATTCATCATTTGAGAAAAAAACTGGGGGCAGATGTTATCCAGACGGTTCGCGGTGTCGGCTACAAAGTAAAAAAATCAGCGCAGCCCCCTTTGTGAATTTATACTCAACAGCCACACTCTCAGTTTGTCATCGCCATTGAAATCCATTCGCTCCTTCCTGATTGTCGCCACGCTGGCCATGCTGGTGCTGGTG
>JBFXIU010000132.1:0-9218 GCA_050175615.1 Porticoccaceae bacterium
ACTCCGGGATCCTGCGCGTCGGGATGGGTGCACGCGAGAACCGTGTTGCCGTAAGCGTGCAGTTGCCAGTCGGCGCCGGCTGCGCTGAGTTCGGCGGCGAGGTCGAGCACGCTTTGCGGCGGCGCCATGGGGTCGTCGTAGCCGTGCAGGCAGAGAACACTGGCACTGATTTTAGTTCCCTCTGTGTTTCCGGGGGGGTTGAAAAGACCGTGAAAACTCACCACGCCCTTGACATCGCTGCCGCTGCGCGCCAGATCGAGGACGCAGAGGCCGCCAAAACAGAAACCCATGGCGCCAATTTTGGCTGGATCGACTTCCGGTTGTTGGCGAAGAATCTCTATCGCCAGGTTGATTCTCTTTTGCAGCATGGCGCGGTTTTCCAAAAATGGCGTTATCAAAGCGCTGTTTTCTTCGTTATTTTGGCCGCGAACCCCTTTGCCGAACATGTCGAGGGCAAAGCCCACATAGCCGAGTTCCGCCAGTTTTTTGGCTTTGTTGCATTCGAAATCCTGCCGTCCGCTCCAGGCGTGGGCAATGGCGACAGCGGGTCGAGAACCAGTAATGCTGTCATCCCAGGCGAGCAATCCTTCCAGCAGGGTGTCACCGTCGCGGTATTCGATAAGGCGGGTTTGAATAGTCATTGTTGCTCCAGTGTAGGGTTGGTGAAGTAGAGTGTATTTTTATAGCGGGCGGAATTAAAGGCTCTTAGAGCGGAATTTTGTGCGATTTGCCGCTGATGATCTGATTCCTCTGCTGCCTGAGCCAGGTTTTCCTGTGACGAAACCAGTGAAGATGGAGTTGTAACAAAAAATCCTATTTTTACGCTAAAAAAGCAAGTTAAGTTCGTTGACATTTCACAATCAATGCTTATATTTAATGTTGTTGGAAATCAGTGTTATTGGTGTACATCGTTCGAAGATCCTTCCCGAAGTACTCGTCATGTAGTCATAAGTAACCTCTGGCTTTCCCGCTCAACGTCCGCAAGGGCTTTATTCGTTATACCCCGCAAGGGTTTTTTAGGTTTCACAAAGGTTTAGTTATGTCTACTACTACAGGCACTGTCAAGTGGTTCAACTCTGAAAAGGGTTATGGGTTTATTCAGCAGGATAACGGTCCAGATGTGTTTGTGCACTACCGGGCAATCGTTGGTGATGGTTTTAAAAAGCTTGAAGAGGGGCAGCGTGTAGAGTTTCGCGTGGCTCAGGGACAGAAAGGCCCCCAGGCCGAAGATGTTAAGCCAGTTTAGGCGCTGTGTATTCACAACAAAAAACCCCGAATAGAGTCCTATTCGGGGTTTTTTATTGCGCCGGACGTTATTGGCAAAGTTTTCGATAAACCCTGCCGCAGGGGATGCCTGAAGATGTTCGGGCGCGGCAATATCCTGCGAATGGGCTAATCAATCAGATTCTGGAAGGTCTGTGGGTGCCGTCTTGCCGTTTGCCTTCGCTTCCACCAGCTCCAATGATGTTTCTGTTGCCTCAATGCCGATGTGATAGGCGGCATAGCCAGGCATAACAACCTGGTTCAGTGCCATGCCAATGACCCGTCCTTTATAGGGTGAAACCATCGGATAGATCTTGTTGTTGATCGGATTAACCACATTGCCAAGACTGTCTCCGGGAGCAACCCTGTCGCCGACTTTTACCGTACTCAACAGCAGGCCGCCCTGTTCGCTGCGCACCCATCGCGAGTTGACGTAGATAGGTTCGGCGTCAGACCAGAACTTGGGTTGCCTGTACATGCTGAGGTTCGTCATCAGGTTGCGAATGCGTTCGACACCGTCTGCAACCACATCTTCCTGAATGCGCATGGGTTCCCCCGCCTCGAGGGTGACCGCGGGAATTCCCGCATCCACTGCCGCCCTGCGCAGGGTGCCCTTGGCGCCCTCGCTATGGAGCACAATCATGCCGCCAAAGCCATGAACCAGCTGGGCGACTTTTTCGCTGCGCATATCCGCGCGCAATTGGGGGGCATTGGTGCGATGAAAAGACCCTGTATGTATATCCACAAGGGCGTCGCAATTGATGATGACCTCGTTAAAAAACGTATAGGCAATGCGGGATGCGGAGCTGCCTCTGGGGTCGCCGGGAAAATAGCGGTTCAAATCCCTGCGGTCGGGCAGATAACGGGATGTCAGACGAAAACCCATCTGGTTGACAATGGGGATCCCCATCAGCACGCCAGAAAGGTCGAGGGGGTCGACTTCAAAAAAGACGCGACGAATAATTTCAATGCCGTTGATTTCGTCCCCGTGCACTGCCCCTGTAAGACACAGGGTGGGGCCTGGAGTGGCGCCGTTTAGAACCAGTACGGGGGTCGGCGCGGCAATGCTCTCAAAGGTGTCCTGAGGCTCCCAGTAAAGCCGCGCAGAGGCGGCTGGAGAAATAGCGTGGCCAAGGATGGAGATGCTGCCATGGGCTATTTTTTCTTCTTCCTTGTCAACCTTGAAGAACGGAAACTTAAAACTGAACTTGAAGTTTTTGTCTTTTTTGGGCTCGGGTTCCACAGGGATTGCACTGTAATCTTCATCATCCTGGTTTTCTGTACTGAAGCACGGCGGCGCCAGCAGTAGTGCCGCGATAACAGTGCCGATAACCAGTGAATATGGTTTTGAAGTCAACATTCGAGTCCCTGAGTTTGCGTAATCAACGGAAGTATTCTACGCCAATTGAGCGATAGTATTGGTTTGTTGCGCTAACATTTTGCGACTATAGCGAATTCATTATTGGTTGGGAATTGCCGCGAATGATGGGATTCCAGGAGGTGACTGTGTACGGTTCAACCCCGCATTATTTTGCTGTCGCGCCGCTAAAATGGCGGCAGATGCGAACAGTCAGCGCCATTGAATCGGCGCTTGCTTTAAGCGGCAAGGGCGTTTAGTCTTTCTGTTCTCAAACATTTGTCGAGTTTGAGCGCTGATTCGGGGTGCCTGGTCTGCGCATAAATATAACTTTATAGAGGATATCGAAATGGGCAAGCTTGCAAATAAGGTCGCGGTTATTACCGGGGGTGTCAGCGGAATTGGCCTTGCAACTGTAGAGCTGTTTGTCGCCGAAGGAGCCTCCGTTGTCGTTGGCGATATTCAGGATGATCTGGGCAATGCGTTGGAAGCCCGTTTTCCAGGGAAAGTGGTCTACAAATTCACCGATGTTACAGATGATTTGGCGGTTGAGGCCCTGGTTCAGACCGCCGTTGATCGCTTTGGCAAACTGGATATCATGTTTAACAATGCTGGATCTGGCGGTGATCGTGCAGCGATTGTCGACCTGACGGCAGAGGGCATGTCCCAAACTCTTGCTTTGCTCACCTCCTCGGTGGTTTCCGGCCACAAATATGCCGGCCGACAATTCCTCAAGCAGGGCACTGGCGGCTCCATTATTTCCACAGCCAGCGCTGCGGGGATAGAAGGCGGCTGGTCTTCGGCTGCTTACACTGTCGCCAAACACAGCGTTCTGGGTATTGTCCGTCAGGCGGTGGCAGAATTCGGACGCAACAATATTCGCAGTAATGCGATTTGCCCCGGCGTGATCATGACCCCGATCATGGCCTCGGCTTTTGGTGTAGCCGCTGACAAGGCCGCCGAGTTTGAAACCTTTCTTGCCGCCCGTTTGGCACAAACTCAACCCGGTGGCCGTGTCGGTTATCCCAAGGATATTGCTGAAGTCGCTGTTTTTCTCGGCAGTGACAGCTCTGCCTACGTTAATGGCGCCGTTATTCCGGTGGATGGCGGCTGTACGGCCGTGACTATGGGCACCTTTGCTGCCGAAGCGGTGCAGGCAGCGGAAGACTTTTTGGCTCGTTAAGCACTGCACCTCGAAAAGACTGACGGAAATACGCGAACTTCCTTGTGCAGCCTACTAACCCGACGGTAATTGATGCTGGGTTAATATTAAAATTCCTGCTCTGAATGGCTGTAAAATCCGCGAGATACTATTGCCCCGGCAATTTTAATTGCCGGGGCAATAGTATTTTTTGTTATGAAAACAGGTGCCTGATGTGATCATTCATTACTGTTGGTTTCTTTTCTTAATTGCCGTCATCACCTAACCTTAAGAAACAGCGACTTGTTCTCGCTGTGGGAGGTTGGTATGAAAAGACATTATTTTGTGAGCCAGGATCTTGGCGCTATTGAGCAGGTAGAAAATAACCTGATGTCTGCAGGCATTCCTGAGCATCAAATACATGTGCTTAGTAATAGTGAAACTGAGCTGGAAATTCACCATCTTCACCCGGTGGCTGATTTTATGAAAACCAACGTGATCCACGGTGGCTTGCAGGGGTTATTTATTGGTAGTCTTGCGGCTATTGTGATTGTGTTGTTGACGGATCTTATGGGCTGGTTCCAGCAAACCGGCTGGACGCCCTTTTTGTTTCTGGCCGTTGTGGTTGTTGGCTTTTGCACCTGGGAGGGTGGTTTTTTGGGCTTTCAACAGCAGAACAGTGAATTCCGTCGTTTTCAGGCGGATCTGCGCAATAACCGCCATGTTCTCTTTGTCGATGTGGAATCTGCCCAGGAACAGGTTCTGGATAGGGTTCTGAAAGCCTATTCTGGCATCATGCCAGCGGGGGAGGGGGCTTCAGCGCCTTCCTGGATAATTGCGGCAAGGGGTTATTTCAGGGACTTCATTCGCTGGGCGCCCTGAGGGCAAGAGCAAAGGGTTTTATTTTGTCGTTGCCAGAAGTGGAACACTAATCGAACTGGCCTGTGCGCAGCATTACCAGAGTGCAGGCCTGTTCAACCTCAATGCCATTGTTCTCCAATTGCCTCATTGCTTCGAGTGATTCTGTTCCCGGGTTAAAAATGACCCGTCGCGGCTTAAGGGCGACGATATCCTTTGCACAGGCTTCGACTTTGTCTGGGCTCAGGTACAGGGTCAGGGTGTCGACGGGTTCGCGAATATCATTGATGGATGCCAGTGTTGGCAGGCCACCGATCTCTTTTTCTTTTAAGGATACGGGCAATACTTTGTACCCTCGTTCGCTTAGCATTTTTTGAGCCAGCCAGGCATAGCGATCTGGGTTGCTGCTGGCGCCCAATATGGCTACTGTTGATGTCATTGTTTAAACCTGTCGTCACTATTTCAGCCGGGTTGCAATATCCTGTGCAAATGCTGGTCTAACCTAAGGTTTTAAGTCTATGGGTAATAACCGAATACAACAAGAGGGAATGCCATGAAGCTGACCAGAATCAACCTGTTGCCTGCGATACTGTTGCTGACTGCCTGCGCCAATACAACGGATTCCAGTACGAAGCCGGCGGATGCAGAGAACTCGCAGAGCGAGCATGTGACAACCTTTACTCGAGAAGAGCATCAGGGAAATGTCATCATTCGCTCAAATTTTGGTTCCTCGGATATTAAAAATTGGCGGGTGGTGGATAGCACCACCATGATTATTGAAACCTACAGTCACGGTGATTTTATGGCCACCTTTGCGCAGCGATGCAGCGGCATTCGTTTTGCCGAGACTATTGGTTTTCAGACTATGGGGCCGTTTCAGCTGGACAGGTCGACCAAAATCATTCTTCCGGATGGCAGGTGGTGCTTTTTTAAAGAGCTAAAACCTTACACTGGAGAAGAGCAGGGCAATCAGGATCAGCAAAAAGACGGCGAAAAAAGCGGCGGCGAGGACGTTGATGCCACGGCAGCTGAGCAGTAAAAGTTTTTCCATTTGCTGAGGCGTAGCGGTTGCTTTTGCACATTGTCAAATCACCGCCTTATAAGCCCGGCGACAATCATGGTCGGGTTAATAAGCGATGCACGGCCGACTTTTGCTCCTGCAAAGTCGGCATTTCCGCCCTCCATGGCGGTCAGACGCGCCGCCATTGGCCGGAGGCCAGGTTAATAATAGGCAGCGCAGGGATCTGTTGCCAGGTTAATAGCCGCCGGCATAGGGTTATGTCGCACGTTGGGCTTTGATGAGATCATAGGCAGTCTGAATTTCCTGTACCCGCTCGGTGGCGAGTTTGACCATGTCTTCTGGTACGCCCTGCCCCATGAGTTTGTCCGGGTGATTTTCGCTCATGAGTTTTCGGTAGGCTTTTTTCAATTCTGCGTCGGAGATATCTGCACTCACGCCAAGGGCTTCGTAAGCCAGAGCCAGCTCATTTTTACTCGGTGCATGGCTGTTTTGATTGCCGTAACGCTGATGCCGATAATTCTGACCTTGGCCGCCATCACGGCGAAAATGGGTTTGTGCGCGTACCATGCGCATCAACTGTTCAAAAATCAGTGAAGAAATTCCCAGTCCGGTTGCAACCTGGCGGAGAAATGCTTCCTCCTGCGCCGACAACATGCCGTCGGCGAGGGAAAGCGAGAGCAGATAGTTAAGCAATTGCTGGGCAAGTACGGGATGGCGGGCGCAAAGGGTTCTGAACGTGGCGAGCTCAGTGTTCAGATCAAAATCGCCGCTGGCGCCCACCTTAAAAATTTCTATGGCCTGGCGGCGATGTTCCGAGTGCAGCGCCATATGGGACATTAACTGCTCTGTGTGGGCGATTTCCGCCTCTGATATTCGGCCATCGGTCTTGGCGAGCCTGCCCATTAGCAGAAAGACTGTTCTGAAAAAGGTCTCCTCGATTTGCTTGCGTTGTTGCGGCGAGATTTTTCTCGAGTGCCCTGACAGTGCTTTATCGAAATAGTGTCCGGCAATGAGGCCAATCACCAGGCCGACAAAACCGCCCGCACTGAGACCAATAATCCCGCCGATGATTTTTCCGTACCACATGAGTCCAGATCTTTTGAGTTGCGAAAATTAACTGTTTATATCTGCATACTTATGACAGGTATAAACCGTGGAAGCAGGTAGTTTAGCGAGAGAAGTCGTGCCTGCAATTGACAAGAAGAGCTCTGTTCAGGTGTCACCCTGGCGTTTAACAAGATCCAGGGGTGAATGGTCAACCGTGCCATCGGCTTCGACGATGGAATGTTTGCCAGTCTGTGGGTTGCGGACAATCACGCGGGGATCCTGAAAAAGCGGGCGGCGGACATATTCGATTTCCCAGCCAAAGCTCTCAAGCTCCTTTAAGGCAATTTTCTGGGCAAGACTAAGAATTTGCCGCAGATCATCCGGGACGGGAGGCAATCCTTTTCTTTTCTCTCTTGACATAGCGCAATCTCCTATCTGCCGGCTATTATCCAGATTCATCTGCTCTGCGTCTATCCCGGCCGCGGGCAAATGATCGCGAAGATGCGTATATAAACACAAAAATCGGGCATAATGCGCGGCCATGATCAGCCTAGAAAATATTACCCTGCAGCGGGGCACCAAAGTGCTCCTCGAAAACGCCAGCGCCCGCATACATTCGGGGCAGAAAGTTGCGCTTATCGGCGCCAATGGCGTGGGCAAATCCTCGCTTTTCCAGCTTTTCCTCCACCATCTTCACGCCGATGGTGGCGATCTGCGCATTCCCGCCGACTGGCGTGTCGCCCATATGGCTCAGGAGGTGGCAGCTTCAGATGCCAGTGCTCTCGACTATGTGCTCGATGGTGACCGCCTGCTTCGCGACACTGAAAAAGCCATCGCAGAGGAGGAGGGCAAGGAGAATCATCCCCAGCTCGCTGAACTCTATCAGCGCTACGATGAGCTCGGTGGTTACTCGGCGTCGGTGCGCGCTGAAAAACTTCTTCACGGTCTGGGGTTTGGCAATGACGAAATTTCCAGGCCGGTGAAAAGCTTTTCCGGCGGTTGGCGCATCCGCTTGAATCTTGCTCAGGCGTTGATGTGCCCTTCCGATTTGCTGTTGCTGGATGAGCCCACCAACCACCTGGATATAGATGCGAGTTTATGGCTTGAAGACTGGCTCAAACAATATCCTGGCACCTTGATGCTGATTTCCCACGACCGTGACTTTATCGACAGCGTCTGCGACCTCATTTTGCAGATTGAGCACCGTCAACTGTGGACTTATCGAGGCAATTACTCGTCCTTTGAGCGCCAGCGGGCGGAACGTCTTGCACGGGATCAGGCAACCTTTGAAAAACAACAGCGCCGGGTTGCAGAAATTCACCAGTTTGTGCGCCGTTTTAAGGCCAAGGCGAGCAAGGCGCGGCAGGCGCAGAGCCGGGTCAAAGAACTCGAGCGCATGGAGTTACTGGCTCCCGCCCATGTCGATTCACCCTTTGATTTCAGTTTTCCCGAGCCAGGACGCTTTTCAGATCCCCTCCTGAGCATTGCCAATGGCGCTCTCGGTTACACAGATAAACCCATACTCGAAAAAGTCAGCCTTAGTGTCCATCCGGGTTCCCGTATTGGCCTGCTCGGCGCCAACGGCGCTGGCAAGTCGACACTCATTCGCACACTCGTCGGCGATTTGCCGCTGTTGGCTGGCCAGCGCACGGCAGGGGAACACCTGAAAATTGGCTACTTCAGTCAGCACCAGGTGGATGCCCTGGACATGGACGCCAGTCCTATACTCCACCTGCAACGACTTTCTCCCCAGGCGACGGAACAAAGTATTCGCAATTTTCTCGGCAGCTTTAATTTTCGTGGCGATATGGCCAAGGACAGCATTGTTCGGTTTTCCGGCGGCGAGAAGGCGCGACTGGCGCTGGCCGTTATTGTTTGGCAGAACCCTAACATGCTGCTGCTCGATGAGCCCACTAACCACCTGGATTTGGAGATGCGCCACGCATTGACGCTGGCCTTGCAGGGCTTTGAGGGCGCCCTGGTGCTGGTGTCCCACGATCGCCACCTGATCCGCAATACGGTTGACCAGCTGCTGCTGGTGAGTGATGGCCGAGTAAGCCCCTATGATGGCGATCTTGAAGAATACAGTCGGTGGTTGCTGTCCAGATTAAAAGCGGCAAAAACCAGCGACGAAGAAAATTACAGTTCGGCACAGGGAAATCCCCTGGATAAAAAACAGTTGCGCCAGCAGGCAGCCGATATTCGCAAGCAGTTGGCGCCCCTTAAGAAGGTCATTTCGGCGCTGGAAGCCAAAGTGACAAAGCTGGATGAAAAACTGGCGACTATTGACCATCGACTGGCCGACGTCAGCCTTTATGAGGAAGGCAACAAGGAGCAATTGCAGTCGCTTCTTGTGGAAAAGGGCACCTTAAACCAGCAAAAAGAAGATCTGGAAGAGCGCTGGATGGCGCAGCTGGAGCAATTGGAAGCAATGGAAGTAGCGCTGGGACTGTGACGAATCCAGCGCGGCAAAGAGTAGTTTCCCTCCAGCCATTGGAGTTCAACCCTGTGGTGGGGTAGAATAGTCGCCC
>JBFXIU010000133.1:0-9200 GCA_050175615.1 Porticoccaceae bacterium
AAACCAGTGGCAAACTGCGGCTATCGCGCCAACTCGGATATATTCAGCATAATGAAAAAACCCTGTCCAACGCAGGCCGCGCATTTATTTCACTACTGGAAAGCAGAAAAGAACAGATTTAATGCATAGCTGGTCGCTCAACAACAAAATTAGTCTCAGCCATTGGTTATCGAGCCTACAGCAACGAACCACGATAAACTCTACATCGGCGAAAACAACCCTTCATTATTTTGATAGGATCGGCACTATGGTTACCGGCTCGCTCTATCATGTAGAATTTGCCTCTTATAGATCCCAATGAACAGCATCAAAAGGAACTCGGCTTATGGAACCCTTTGTTCCGAAACCTGAAGAAAGGATTAGCCACCAGAGCAATGGCGCAACAAAGCCCCGTTCGCCACAACCCAAAACACCAAGATCCCGCGGTGGCCGAAACCCTGTAGATTTTTTTAAAAACCATCTCCACCTCTTTGTTCCTTCTATTATTTTTTTGCTTTTATTTGTTGTGCTTTACAGTGTGCAACAGCAAAGTATCGCCACCGTCGAAAAGCAGTTGGCTGATATTGCCATTGCCTCCAGGGACTCAGAAACCGTTGCCAACCCACTTGCACCACCTGCGCTCGAAACAACGAAAAATGCCCCGCCTAATCCACAATTAAGCAAACAAATTGCGGCGCTGAACAAACAACTTTCCTCGCAGGCTGCACAGCTGCTGAGGTTGGAGAAACAGGTGGAAAGCTTGAGCACCAAAGCCGATAGCGCCAACAAGGAAAAATTTGTCGAAAAACAGAACCAAACGGCTTTGGATGCATTGAAAACTGATTTGGTCTCCCTGAAAAATGCGCTTGAAAGCACAGCCGCGAAAACAGCAACCGAGCTTGGCAAATACAATCAGCGACAAATCAACCTTGAGGAAAGCATTGATAAACGAATCAATCAACAAGCGCTAACAACCAAAAACCTTTCCTCTCGACTCACCGAACTCGACAATGAAATCGACAACCTAAACCGTGATTTTGAAAAAAATCTGGTCGCTGCGCGCACCGATTGGGACAAAAGTCTGACAGCCAACAACCTTAAAATCGCTGCCATAGAGCAGCAAGTCAACAGCATAGACTCTCTTGAGCAGTCGCTGACAACCCTCAAGGCGCAATTGATCAACATCACCAAGGATCAAAAGCAACTGTCCACCAATGACAAAACGGCCGAATCCCAGCTGGCTAAGCTGAGCAGCCAACTCAAGACCCTTCATGAGGCACCCAAAGACTCTCTTGCTGACGACCATATTCAAACCGCAATTCTTCCTCTCAGCGATCAAATCAAAAACCTGACGGCGGCCAACGGACAAATTTCAACTGAGCTTGATAGGCTTCATCGTCATCAAAACCAGCTGACAGAAAAATTAGCCACCAGTCAGCGCCAACTTGATTCATATGGAGAAATGCTAAGGGTGCAAACAAGCGCCCCGCCAGCACTGACAAAAGATGAATTGGAAATCGCCGTGCTTCCTCTCAGGGAAGAAATTACCAGTTTGAACAGCGCCCTCAGGGCATCATCTTCCGGGCTTTCATCCCAGAGGCAGAGTATCAACAGCTTGCGGGATCAAATCGCTGTCCAGCTTGTCGCCATTAAGCAGGAGCAACAACAGCTGGCGGCAACATTGGCATCCAATCAAAGCCAACTGGCCGACCTGGGTCGCATATCAGCGGAACAGAAGGATACCGCCCAGCCCCTGACAAGGAATGAACTTGAGGCGACAGTCCGCCCCCTTCAACAGCAAATGGATACCATCGACAATACTGTTGACAGCGCCATAACCAAGATTGACGAGCAGGAAAAAAGCTTTGCCAGCCTGCGCAGTCAACTGGAAACTCAGCTGATCCAGAATAGGGGGAATGACACTGACAACGGCGCCCTCGACGCCATCCAGGCTGAGCTCGCACCGCAACTGGATGCCCTGCGCGCCAGGGACACCCAACTCTATACTGAGTTGTCACAGGCTTTAAAAGACCTAAAAAATTTACAGGGCAAAGTGACGCAGCTCAGTACAGCTACGACACCCACTCCCGATGTCTCACGCGATATGGCCGCCCTTAACGAGCGCATAAAGGATCTGTCATCAAGACTTGATACCACCGTGACCACAGCTGCCAATAACGACTCAAAAATCGCGCGATGGCAGCAAAACATGGAACTAAAACTGGCAAACCTGCCATCAAGCGGAGCTCAGCCTGGGGATCTACAAGCCGTTAAGGAAGTCATCAACTTGTTAATGAAACAGCACCCTTATACCAAATTTCCGCCCGTTAACTGAATAAACGCAGAACGCCTGGGCAACCTCTATCCCAGGCGTTAATATGCTTGCGTAAAAAAGCTAACGGACTTGCTTCGACAGTCGTTGCAACCCGAGGGATCTGATTAATTCTGTTTTCGTCATTCCCGCGGAGGCGCACTACTGTCCGGAATATTTCACGCCGTCATTCCTGCGTAGGAACGTCACCCTCGACCTGATCGGGGGCAGGAATCCTTAATCGAAACCAACTGAACACCAAGACATATGTGTGCAGTAGCCTAATAAAGTGGTAAATCAGCTGATTTTTCAACAATGTTAGGAGCCCTGAGAAACTACCCTGAAAATCTTCCTAGGTTCCTGCCTACGCAGAAACGACAGCTTTCATTTAAGTCTCGAGGCGCTCAGAACCATTCAACCTCCTTACTATTTTAGGCTTAAGGAAAGCAGCCTCTATTTATTCCGGACAGTAGTGCGCGGAGGCGGGAGTCTAGTCCGGAAATTGCACCAGCACACTCGGGAATTCGGCTTTTGTACTGGTATAAAAGGGCTGGAGTTAAGTTCAGTTCGATAACAGTATGCTACCGCTTACGTTTGCCAGTTTTTGTCTTGATCTCGCCCAATTTGAGTGCACATGCTCGCTACTACGTAGCTATGGCAGCGTTTACGCTCACGAGCACGCTCAAATCAGCCGATCTCGGCGCGAAAATTCAGGCAACTGGTGCAATTTCCGGACTAGAAAAATCAACGAAGCATAGATTCCATGCCTACGCGCGAAAATGACATTAAGTAGACATTCCCTAAATAATCCGCGAATATTTGGGGGTATTGTCAGCTCGCTGTAACCAGGCGTCAAAAACCATGCAGACCCTGCGAATCAGCATTCGCCCTGCGCCGGTAACCTGGAGCCCTTGCGAGTCAATGGAAACCAAACCGTCAACAGCCATTCCCTTTAGCTCCGAAAGCTCGGTGGCGAAATAGCGCTGAAAATCGATTCCGAAACCATGTTCAATGGCCTTGAAATCGAGGCAAAAATGACAGATCAGTTGTTCAATAACCTTTGCCCTGATCAAATCATCGTCGCAAAGTTTTAGACCCCTAGCCAATGGCAGTTCGCCCCTATCGATAGCCTTGTTGTAGTGGCCAATATCCTTGTGATTTTGTGAGAAGGTATCGCCAATAGCGCTGATGGCAGAAACACCAAATGACAGCAGGTCACAGTCCCCATGGGTTGCATAACCTTGAAAATTGCGCTGCAGCTTGCCCTCTCGCTGCGCAATCGCGAGTTCATCCGCGGGCTTGGCAAAATGATCCATGCCGATATAAATATAGCCAGCCGCAAGCATGCGCTCGATAGCCATATGGAGAATAACCAGTTTTTCCTCTGGCTCGGGCAGCAGTGTTTCATCGATTTGTTTTTGGGTCTTAAAAAGGTGGGGCATATGGGCATAGTTAAAAATTGACAAGCGGTCTGGCGAGAGATCTATCACCGCATCCAGAGTACGACTGAAACTATGCCTGTCCTGAAGGGGAAGGCCATAAATCAAATCCATACTGATGGAGTGAAACCCCTGTTGTCGCGCCTCGCCAACCAGAGCACTGACTTCCTCAACCGAATTAAAGCGATTCACCGCTCGCTGGACACCCGCATCAAAGTCCTGAATCCCCATACTGAGGCGGTTAAAACCCAGCTCCCTGAGGCAGGCTATAGTCGCCACGGAGGTATCACCGGGATGAATTTCTATCGCGTATTCACCGCGATCATCATCCAGCAAATTAAAATATCTGCGGGTTGTTGCCATCAACTGGCGCTTCTCATCGTCGCTGATATAGGTGGGAGTCCCTCCCCCCCAGTGCAGTTGGTGAACAGGGCGGGACGCGTCAATCTTTCGCGCCATCATCGCCATTTCTTTTTCAAGGCGCTCAAGGTAAGGCTGAGCAACACTGCGATTGGCAGTGATGATTTTGTTGCACGCACAGTAGTAACAAACGCGGCTGCAAAAGGGAATATGGGTGTACAGAGACAGCGGATTGGCTCTGCGATTACTGACAGCAACAGCCTCATCCAGATCTGTAGAGCCAAAGTTTGTATGGAATTGTGGCGCCGTCGGGTATGAGGTATAGCGGGGTCCAGAAAGATCATAACGGCGAATCAAAGCATCATCCCAAATGGCATGCCTTTGATCATTAAGGGTTAATTGTTCCATAGTGCAAGCCTCCACATGCCCATTTATTAGCATAGTCCAACGGATCGGAAATAGCGTTGACAGAGATCATGATAAAAGGATTCGAGCACCGTTAATTGATCATGCCGGAAGCTCGGTGACCAAGGAGCACAGCCAGGCGCCCAGATTCGGAGAGGCAAACACAGGAATTGCGGGACTATTTCAAGCTTTCAAATGCCGGGCTAAAATGCCGGGCTAGACAGTCTGGCGCAGTCAACAGTCAGTCGCTATCCTTCACCAACGGCGCTTCGGGCTTGTTGAAAAAGTGGCTGAGAACATTTTTAAGCGCCAAACCGTCATGGACACCCGCCAATTCACGAATGGAATGCATGGCAAAAGTAGGCACTCCCACATCCAGAGTGGGCACACCCACTTCCGCTGCGGTTAGAGGGCCGATGGTGCTTCCGCAGGGCATATCATTGCGAGCCACAAACATCTGCAGCTTGACGCCCACCTCTTCCGCCATTTGGCGAAACAAAGCCGCTGTGAGGCTGTTGGTGGCATAGCGCTGTCGAGCATTCACCTTGATCACAGGCCCCGCATTCAACAGGGGCTGATGGTTGTCGTCATGCTTGGATGGATAATTCGGATGTACGCCATGGGCATTGTCCGTCGACACCATAAGGGAGCGGCTGATAACCTGAAACCGCTCGTCGGCATCGGGAATCAGGCGTTGCAGAACCGACTTCAACAAAGTTCCCTGGGCGCCACAGGCCGAAGCGCTGCCCACCTCTTCGTGATCATTGCAAACCAAAATTGCGGTCTGGCTGCCATCGGCAGCCGCGATACTCTCGGCACCCACATAGCAGCTGAGAAGATTATCAAGGCGTGCAGAAGCGATAAAGTCATTGTGAAGGCCGATAACTGCAGGTTTTTGCGTATCGTAGAAATAAAGCTCGTAATCAAAAACCTCCGCACCAGTCTCCTTCAGAAAACGTTCGCCGAGCAACTGATTGAAGTCCTTGCCCCTGCCGGAATCATCAACAAAAAGCATAGGTTGAATATCTGTTTGAGGATTTACCGTGCGGCTTTCGTTCGCGGTTCGATCCAGGTGAATGGCCAGGCTGGGAATAACAGCAATCGGATCCTTAAAATCGACCAGTTTTTGGCCTAATTCGCCACCAAGTGTTCTGTAAACAATTCTGCCGGCAATGGACAAATCCCTGTCAAACCAGGGATTTAGCAATGCACCACCATAGACTTCAACCCCCAGGCGAAAATAGCCATTACCGCTGAGCTCAGGCCTGGGTTTTACCATCAGGCATGGACTGTCAGTGTGTGCGCCCACCAAGCGCAAACCAGTGTTTTTGGCGCATTCCCGCCCTTTTACAAAAGCAATAATCGAACTGCCATTTCGAGTCACAAAATAACGGTCGCCGGTTCGAAGGTTCCAGGATTCAGCTTCGCCCAGTCTTACAAAGCCCTGCCCTTTCAGGCGTTTGACCATGGTTTCTACGGCATGAAAAGGTGTTGGCGAGCTCTCAATAAAGGCAAGCAATTCTTTATTAAACACGGAGGATTGTTCAGGTGGTACTGGCAAACTCATGATATTTCCTGTCAACTGTTTTTACAGCCAGGGTGTATGCGCACAAAAAACCCTGGTTTTCATCAATCCTAAAATAACGGCTATACCTGTCCTGTAGCCAACAACAATAGCAGCACAGCGCCCAATAGTACTCGATACCAGACAAAAGGCATCATGCCCATGCGATTAATCCAGGCAAGAAACGTATAAATGCAGCCATAGGCAGTTATAGCTGAGAGGCTGATCGCCAGCGAAATCTGCCCCCAGGGCACGGCGGTTGCGCCCAGCAATTCCACAGTCTTAAATCCGCCGCTGAGAATGATGACAGGAATGGATAACAAAAAGGAGAATCTGGCTGCCGTAACGCGATCAAAACCCAGAGCCAGAGCTGCGGTCATGGTAATACCAGAACGCGATGTACCCGGAATTAGCGCCAGCGCCTGAGCGATGCCAATGATTAACGCCTGCTTCCATTCAAGGGCATCAAGGGTTTTTATTTTCGTGGGTCGCTTATCAGCAAAACCCAGCAACAAACCAAAAGCAATGGTTGTCAAAGCAATTACCAATACAGAACGCAAATGGGTTTCAATAAAATTATCAAAAAGAAGTCCGGCAATGCCTGCTGGAATGGTAGCTAGAATAATGAACCAGCCAAGCCTGCCTTCAGCACTGCTATTGCCACGGAAACACTGGCTGCACCACGCGCGAACCAGGATCGTCAAATCCTTGCGAAAATAGCTGACAACCGCAATCAACGTGCCCACATGAACAGCGACATCAAAAGCCAGCCCCTGATCAGGCCAACCCAAAAGTGCGGATGGCAAAATGAGGTGGGCAGAACTGGAAATGGGTAAAAATTCAGTCACTCCCTGGATAATTGCCAGCACAACCACCTGAAAAAGAGACACCCTACCCCCTGGAATCAATTATGGATTTATTACATTCAATATTGCAGATGAAGCTTACACCGAGTTATCGGAACGAATTTTTTTTCGCTTCTTCCAGCTGATCTCGTTGCGTATATAAGCTATTTGAGCGTCGTCAATGTTGGTAACCTCGCCGCGCACAAAGGCGGGCATTGCCAGCAGAGATACATGCTTGGCATCGGCAAAAAAATGATGATCCTGCCAGACAGTGTTCCAATTGTTGCTTGATTTGTCAGTAGCGGTTATTGCCGGGAAATATTTAGCAAGTATGGCGCAACCATCACCAACAGCAGCAGCCAACGGAAAATTGATTGCTGCCATTATGTCTTCGGGTGCAGCAGCGCAGTCATCCACTATGGCCACAGGCTCAACTTCAGCCGTCGCTTCGTATACTGCCCAATAGACTTCATTCATTCTCGCATCTATGGCGGCGAGTATTTTGCCATCGTGCAAATTCCGGCTTCGGGCCAACTTAAAGGCCATTACTCGGAGGGTCGACAGACCGATGACCGGCAGATCCATGGCAAATGCCAACCCCTGAATAATACCAAAGCCAATACGCAATCCTGTAAAAGAGCCGGGTCCCTGAGTAAAGGCTAGAGCATCCAGTTGTTTCAGGGAGAGGCCAGAATCGGACAGAATCTCATCGACCATAAAAAGGATTTTTCTGGCATGCTGTCTCGGCGTCTGCTCAACAAGCTCAGTGACCTCGCCATCATGATTCAATGCGACAGAACAGCAAGACCCCGCAGTTTCAATCGACAGAATACTGGCCACAAATGAACTCCGGAAATAATAGCGGAAGAAGTTACAAATCTAACAGCCCACAAAAAATCCCCCGACGTGCGGGGGATTTAGCAGTACCTCAACGATTACTGGCTGACCTTTCTGGGGCGACCACGACGTTTTGGTTGTGCTGCAGCGGGGGCTGTTTGGGCTTCCGCCGACGCCGGCTTTGCTTTCCTGGGGCGACCGCGACCTGTTTTTGTCTTGGGAGCAGCTGCTGTTTCAGTTTTTGTCACAGACGTGGCCTTTGCTGGCGGCCTACCCCGTCTGGCTGTGGTTTTTTTAGTTGATGCGTTCGCTGCAGCAGTGGGCTGTGCCGCTTTTTTGGCTGCAGGCTTGGCAGTCGCTTTTGCCTGACCGCTAATGGACTTGATCTTTTGTTCAACACTCTGACGAGTTTTGTTGATCATATCCGCAGCTTTCTTCTCGGCAGCGGCAATATGTTTTTTATCGACAGACTGTCGTGCTTTTTTCCATTTTTTCTCGAAAGCGTTTAGAGCTTTAGCGAAATCGTCCTTGGCCTTTTTCTCGACTCTTTCTTCTACCTGGCGAATCTTAGCAGCAGCCTTTTTCTCAGCCTCTACAACTTTGTGCCAGTTTTGTTCAATTTTTAGCTGAACCTTGGCTTTGGCGAGTTCGGCGCGAGCATGGCGTTGTTGAGACGCAATCTCTGAAGCCGCCGCTTTGGCCTTAACAAGAGCAGCCTGTGCGGCTTTCGTAGATTTCGCGGCAACACGGGCTTTTACCTGCTCAAGACGAGCTTTGGCTGCCTCTGATTTTTTCTGCAGGGACTCCAGATTTTTTTCTATGGTTACCACAGCTTTTTCCGCCTCTGAGGTGATATTGGTAATAGCTTTACTGGCAGCAGTCCCCCGCTTCGCAGCGGAGCCAGTACGAGCCGGTTTTTTGGTTGGTTTCTTACTGGGCACTTTTGCCATTATTTTTCTCCCGATCATTGAATTAAAATAGTAGACAACAGACTTTCTGTGCGAATTTTAAACAATAGCGTTAGCAAATTCAAAGATAACATCAAAAAACTTTTGATTTAAGTAGGATTTTTAATCTTTTTTTCATCAATTTATCAAATTTTTACAGGGAAAAATAAAAACGGGGGCATTTGCCCCCGCCCCAATTTTATTTTTCCCCGTCACGAAAGAGCTTCAACAAGCCTTTTTTGAACATCTTCCAGCGAGCCAACTCCTGAAACGCTGGCATATTTTGGTGCTTTATCCGGTTCGTTTTTAGCGTAATTCTTATAAAACTCCACAAGGGGCTCAGTTTGCTCATGGTAGATCTTGAGCCGATTTCTGACGGTATCTTCCCGGTCATCTTCCCGCTGTATCAGAGCTTCACCGGTAATATCATCACATCCGGCTTTTTGTGGGGGATTGTGGACAACATGGTAAACCCGACCGGAAGATTCATGAACCCGCCTGCCACTGAGTCGA
>JBFXIU010000134.1:0-9093 GCA_050175615.1 Porticoccaceae bacterium
GCCCTCGCGCTGAACGCATCGAGAAAATCGCTCTCAGCGTCCACGAGCGCGACCGCAAAGACATCACCGGCTTTTTGGCGGCAAAACGGCTGCGGATGCCCCCAGCCAGTTCCCCAAATCGCCAATGGCGCTCGACGGCACCCTGATGGCGGGCAAAGACTACATCGACGTCCGTCTCGCCGACGAAACCGCCACCGTGGTGGCCTTCACCATCGACCATCTGACATTCGCCCCCGAGCCGCCTTTTCAGTACGGCCTGGTGGAATTTGAGTCCGGCGCCCGGGTGCTGATGGAATTTGTCGACACTCCCGCCGCCGGGATTGCCGTCGGCGATAAAGTGACCATGAAATTCAGAATCAAGAGCATTGACCGCGAGCGCGGTTACCGCCACTACTTCTGGAAGGCAGCGCCTGTCAGCAAAGCGGAGGCGCAGTAATGGCATCCGGCATTCGAGACAAAGTCGCCATTCTCGGTATGGGTTGCACCCACTTTGGCGAGCGCTGGGACGCCGATAGCGAAGACCTGATGGTTGAAGCCTTCAGCGAAGCACTGGCGGATGCCGGTATTGAAAAAGAGGCTATCGAGGCCGCCTGGCTGGGTTCGACATTGGACGATGTCAATGTGGGCGGCTCCGCACTGCCCCTGGCATTTGCTCTGCGCCTGCCGCGAATTGCCGTCACCCGCGTCGAAAACATGTGCGCCACCGGCACGGAGGCATTGCGAGCGGCAGCCTATGCCGTCGCCTCAGGCGCTGTCGACATCGCCCTGGCCATGGGCGTTGAAAAACTCAAGGACACCGGCTACGGCGGCCTGCCCCTGCGTACCAAAGGCCTCGCCAACGACCTGTGGATGCCCTACGGCTCCGCCCCCGGCAATTTTTCCCAGCTGGCGGGCGCCTACAGCGCCAAATACGGCATCGCCAAGGAAGACCTCAAGCGCGCCATGGCGCATGTGTCATGGAAAAGCCACCAGAATGGCGCCAGGAACCCCAAGGCACACCTGCAAAAAGCCGTGGACATGGATACCATTGTCAACGCCCCCATCATTGCCAACCCCCTGGGACTGTATGATTGCTGCGGCGTCAGTGACGGCGCCGCCTGCACCATTGTCACCACCCCCGAAATTGCCAAATCCCTTGGCAAAGAGAACCTGGTGACCATCAAGTCGCTACAGGTTTGCGCCAGCAACGGCTGGGAAAGTGGCGCCAATGAATGGGACGGCAGCTATGTGGTCAATACCAGGGAAGCTGCTCGCAGAGCCTATGCAGAAGCGGGCATTAACCCGGATCAGGTCAGCCTTGCTGAAGTCCACGACTGCTTCTCGATCACCGAGCTCGTGATCATGGAAGACCTGGGCTTCTCCAGGCCTGGCGGCGCTGTCAAGGATATTCTCGACGGCCACTACGACGCCAACGGCCGACTGCCGGTGCAAACAGACGGTGGCCTCAAATGCTTCGGCCACCCGGTGGGCGCATCCGGCTTGAGAATGACCTACGAAATTTACAACCAGCTCCTCGGTCGCTGTGGTGACCGCCAGTTGTCATCCCCTGCCACGGGCTTGATCCATAACCTTGGCGGCTCCCCCAGTAACAACGTGGTGGCGGTGGGACTTCTGGGGTTACTCGGTTAGACTGTTCTACCATTAGCTAACCGGGCGCCACGAGCCGCAGAATCCTAGAATTCAATGGATCAGATGAAATTCCGCTGAATGTTGCGGACGGCAGTAAAGCCTATCAGAGCGATCAGCTTTACTACCATTTTTACGGGCACGGATACGACACCCTGTGTTTTGTCTGCTGCCCACACCGCATCGAGACCATCACCTCGATGCGTTTGGGACTAAACCCCCATCGGCTGATACACACCTGTAGTCGTTTTGGTGAATACCAGCCATTGCCAAAGCTTATTACCGCTGCGGCAGTGAATTTGACAAAATTGGCCTACTACTTAACAGGCACTTAACAAGAGGTAACACTGATGGATTTTTCTGTTTCTGAAGATCATATGGCGCTTCGCGAAGGCGTGGCATCGATTATGCGCAAATTCGATGCCGAATACTGGCTGGCTCGCGATGATGACGGCAAATTTCCCTTCGAATACCATCGCGCCATGGCCGATGCCGGATGGCTGGGTATTACCATGCCCGAAGAGTACGGCGGCTCTGGCTTGGGCGTCACCGAAGCGGCCATTATGATGCACGAAATCGCCAGCCACAGCGGCGGCGGTATGGCGGCAACCTCTGCGGTACACATTAACCTCTTCGGCCCCCACCCCATCGTGGTCAAGGGCAGCCCCGAGCAAAAGGCGCGCTGGATTCCCCGCCTGGTGTCCGGCGAAGACCAGTGCTGTTTCGGTTTTACCGAGCCCAATGCCGGTCTCAACACCACCCAGATCACCACCTTTGCCCAGAAGGTTGACGGCGGCTACATCGTCAACGGCCAGAAAGTGTGGACATCCACCGGCCAGGTGGCCAACAAAATCATGTTGCTGGCGCGCACCACCAAAATCGAAGACTGCAAAAAGCCCACCGACGGCATCTCCATTTTCTACACCGACATGGATCGCAGCAAAATTGAAGTCACCCGCATTCCCAAAATGGGGCGCAAATGTGTCGACTCCAACTCCACCTTTATCGACGGCCTCTTTGTTCCCGATGAAGACCTGATCGGCGAAGAGGGCAAAGGTTTTTCCTACATCCTCCACAGCCTCAACCCCGAGCGCGTGCTGATTGCCGTTGAAGCCATCGGCATCGGCCAGGATGCCCTGCGCCGCGCCACCCAGTACGCCAAGGAGCGCGAAGTGTTTGGCCGTCAAATCGGTAAAAACCAGAGCATTCAACACCCTCTGGCGGAAAACTGGATGTACCTGGAAGCCGCCTACAACATGGCCATGAAAGCGGCCTGGCTCTACGACAACGACCAGCCCTGCGGTGCGGAAGCCAATTCCGCCAAGTTCCTCGGCGCCCGCGCCGGTTACGACGCCTGCCTCCAGGCCGTGCTCACCCACGGCGGCATGGGCTATGCGAAGGAATACCATGTCGAACGCCTGCTGCGGGAAGTCACCGTGACCCGCATTGCGCCGATTACCGAGCAGCTGATCATGTGTTTTATCGCCGAAAAAGTTCTGGATCTGCCTAAGAGCTATTAAAGAACCATGTAAGGGAGACTCCGACTAATGCTGCTTTCGTCACTCCCGCACAGGCGGGAATGACATTAAGCAGAGCCTCATTAATTTTTCAGTACATTATTAAATTCAAAGAGTTAGGACATTATGGGTATTTTAGAAAACAAAACCGTCATTATTACTGGAGCCGGACGCGGTGTCGGCAGGGCGATTGCCCTGGCCGCTGCAGAGGCTGGAGCCAATGTGGGCGTCAACGATCTCGGCGTTTCCCTCACTGGCGACGCCACCGCCGAATCTCCCGCCGACGAAGTGGTTGCTGAAATCAAAGCCATGGGCGGCAACGCCATTGCCCTCACCGAATCCGTCGGCGACTGGAACGCTGCCCGCAGAATGGTGGAAGCCACCATCGACACCTTTGGCGGCCTCGACGCCATCATCAACAACGCCGGCAACCTCCGCGATGTCATCTTTCACAAAATGATGGAAGAAGACTTCGACGCTGTGATCAATGTCCACCTCAAGGGCACCTTTAACATGAGCCGCGCGGCTGCACCCTTCTTCAAGCAGCAAAACGGTGGCGCCTATCTGCACATGACCTCCACATCCGGGCTTGTCGGTAACTTCGGCCAGGCCAACTACTGTGCGGCAAAAATGGGCATTGTCGGCATGTCAAAAGCCATCGCCGTTGACATGCAGCGCTTTGGCGTGCGCTCCAACTGCGTGGCGCCCTTCGCCTGGACGCGCATGGTCAGCTCCATTCCCACCGACACCCCCGAGCAACAAAAGCGCGTTGAAGGTCTTAAAAAACTGGTGCCCGAGCGTCTGGCGCCTTTTGCCGTCGCCATCGTGTCCGATCAGGCCAAGCATGTCAGCGGCCAGATTTTCGGCGTCCGCAACAACGAGATCTACCTGTTCTCGCAAAACCGCCCCATTCGCACCGCCCACACTTCCGACGGATGGACGCCGGAAACCGTGATCGACCGGGTTTTCCCCATGTTCGAAAACGATTTCTATCCCCTGCACCGCTCCGGCGATGTGTTCACCTGGGATCCGGTCTAAATCAGAAGGAGGCGTTTTATGGCAATCAACCCCGAGACACTGCTCAACTGGCGTTTTGACGAGATTCCCCACAGCTATACTCACCGGGATGTGATTCTCTATGCCCTGGGTGTGGGTCTGGGTCGCGACCCCCTCAATCGGGATGAACTGACCTACGTCTACGAAAAAGAGCTGGTTGCCCTGCCCACCTTTGCGGTGACCCTGTCAACCCTGGGACTCTGGGTGAAAAACCCGGACACCGGTATTACCTGGACCAAACTGGTGCACAGCGGCCAAAACGCCACCTTCTATAAACCCCTGCCCCCAGCGGCGTCTGTGGTAGGTCGCGCCCGTATCAGCCAGGTCTACGATCGCGGCGCCGACAAAGGTGCGGTGATCGTTGTCGAGCGCAGTATTCACGACGCCAGCAGCGACGACTGTTACTGCAAACTGGAGCAGACCCTGATGCTGCGCGCCGACGGCGGCTTTGGCGGCAATCCGCCACCCAAACCTGCGGTTACGCTGCCAGACACCCCATCGGAAAAGCTCTTCAACTTCAAAACCACGCCGGGACAGGCCATCATTTACCGCCTGTCCGGCGACTGGAATCCCCTCCATATCGATCTGGATATCGCCGCCCAGGCGGGTTTTCCCCAGCCGATTCTCCACGGCTATTGCAGTTACGGCATTGCCGGCTGGGCGCTCTGTCAGGCGACGGGCGTGGCTGTCACCCGTCTGCATCAGCTCGAATGCCAGTTTACCGGCCCCGTGCTCCCCGGCGACGAACTCAGCTTTGAGCTCTGGCAGCAGGAGCCAAACACCTGGCTGTTTCGCGCCAGTGTCAATGACCGCATCGTCCTCAACAAGGGCATGGCGGTATTTACTGACATCTAGGCACCGTTGCGCCATAATCAGCCCCCCTGTCGCGGCAATTCGAATTTGAACCGAGTTGCCGTAGGCAGCTGTCGTTCCGACGCAGAGCATGGAAGCCAGGAGTGTCGCGGCACTCCGGATTGACCAGGATTGACACCGTTGGGTAACTGTTGTCGAAATAATTGATCGTATAAATCCACTTAAGAGGGGAGAAAATTATGTCATGCCAAAATATCAAACACGGGGTTTTCCTAATTCTCGGCGTCGCCGCCCTGGTTCTCGCCTGGCCCCACGCCTTTGACTGGATTGCCGCAGGCGGCAATATTCTCAACCCTATCGAATTCTTTATTGACCCCATCGCCGCTGGCGGCGCCTCGGCCTTTCTCAGCATCGACCTGCTGGTCATGTGGCTGGTGTTTATGATTTGGGTGGTCTTTGATGCCGAGCGCATTGGCCTTGGCAAGAAAAAAGGCTGGGGCTTTCTGGCGCTGTCCTTTATCGGCGTTTCATTTGCCTTCCCCGTTTACCTTATCGTCCGGGAACGCTTTTTGCGCAGCAAAGCCAATTCTGCGGAGTAGCAGTCAGATCTGGCGCCCGTCAGAGCGCCAGCAGCCACCATCATTATCCAAGCACTCAAGGCAATAATGCCGCGCCTATTTTTAGTGCAGCACATATTTATCCCATCTTTTCATATTCATGCCCGCCTTCACCTATTTCATGGCTTTGTCATAAAGTCTACGCAAGCTTGCCCATGTATAATGCTCGCGACTATTTTGCTCAAACAGGCACAGGACGTGCATTACCCTCGGTTAGTCACAGCCATTAACTACAGCAGGCTTTAAGCGAATGGAAGATCCTATTTTCGACCTTGTTGTCATCGGCGGCGGCATTAATGGTGTCGGCATTGCCCTGGATGCCCAGGGGCGCGGTCTGTCCACCGCCCTGATTGAGAAAAAAGATCTCGCCTCTGCCACATCCTCCGCCAGCAGCAAGTTGATTCACGGCGGTCTTCGCTACCTCGAATATTACGAATTCAGACTGGTGCGGGAAGCCCTTAGCGAACGGGAGGTGCTGCTCAAGAAAGCGCCCCATTTAGTCAAGCCGCTGCGCTTTATCATGCCCCACCGCAAACACCTGCGGCCTGCCTGGATGATTCGCGCCGGACTCTTTCTCTACGACATCCTCGCCAAGCGCGATGTCCTTCCCGGCAGCCGCTTTCTCCGCTTCAATCCGGCGACATCGCCACTTAAAACGGAACTCACCAAGGGCTTTGAATATTCAGACTGCTGGGTTGAGGATGCCCGCCTGGTGGCCTTGAACGCTGTCCAGTTTCGCGACCTCGGCGGCACAGTGCTCACCTACAGCCAATGTATCGGGGCTACCCAGGTGGACGGTCTCTGGCATATTGCCGTCCGCGACACTGACAACGGCGAAGAGCATACACTCAAAGCCCGCGGCCTGGTCAACGCCGCGGGGCCCTGGGTGGAATCCCTGATTACCATAGAAATGGCGCGCCCAAGTCCCTACCACATTCAGTTGATTCGCGGCAGCCATCTGGTTGTTCCCAAGCTCTACAACGATGACCGGGCCTATATTCTTCAGAACAGCGATGACCGCATTGTTTTTGTGATTCCCTACCTGGATCACTTTTCCCTTGTCGGCACCACGGATGTCAAACATACAGGTTCAGCGGATGATGTCACTATTTCTGCGGAAGAAATTGACTATCTTTGCGCGGTGGTCAACGACCATTTTCAGCGCCAGGTTACCCCTGCCGATATCGTCTGGACTTATTCCGGCGTCAGAGCCCTGTGCGACGATGAATCCGACAGCCCCCAGGCGCTGACCCGCGACTACACTATCGCCCTGCAAACCGTTGCCGGCCTGCCGCTACTTTCCATCTTTGGTGGCAAACTGACCACCTATCGCAAACTCAGCGAAGCGGCGCTGAACAAACTCAAACCCTTCTTTAACACCATGAAACCAGCGTGGACAGAAACCAGCTTGCTGCCCGGCGGCGATATGGGCATGAGCGTTGCTGACTACAGCCAACAGCTGCAGCAACGCTATCCGTTTCTGCTCAAGGCCACCGCCAGGCGTCTGGCCACCTGCTACGGTGCCAGGGCTGAAACCATACTCGGTGACGCCTCAACCCTCACCGACCTGGGGCAGGACTTTGGCCAACAGTTTACTGAGGCGGAACTGAATTACCTCATTGATTGTGAATTTGTCCGCAAAGGGGAAGATGCCCTGTGGCGGCGCAGCAAAATGGGGCTTTTCCTCGACAAAGACCAACAACAGGCTATTGGCGATTATATCGACAACTATGTGGCTGACCGCAGTAAAAACCCTGGCGCTAACGGCGCAACCGATAAACACTACAGCCTGGCGTAACACGGGGCTAACGACTGCGCACAATCAACTCAAGGGGCGGAACATTCATGGCGACAAACTACCTTCTGGCCATCGACCAGGGCACCACCAGCACCAGAGCCATTCTGTTCACCCACCGGGGAGAGCTGGCCTTTGTGGCTCAGAAGGAGTTCAAACAGTATTTTCCCCGCGACGGCTGGGTTGAACACGACCCGGAGGAAATCTGGCAAAGCGTCGTTCATGTCTGCCGCGACGTGCTCGCCAAAGCGGATATAGGGGCGGCCAATGTCACTGCTATCGGCATCACCAACCAGCGGGAAACCACCGTAGTTTGGGACAAAGCCAGCGGCAAGCCGGTCTACAACGCTATCGTCTGGCAAGACAGACGAACCGCAACCTACTGCGACAGCCTGCGCAATGACCAAACCCTGAATACCGTGCAAACCAAAACCGGTTTGTTGCTCGACCCCTATTTTTCGGCCACCAAAATTCGCTGGATTCTCAATCAGATCCCCGACGCCCAGGCGCGGGCGGAAAACGGCGAACTGCTGTTTGGCACCATCGACAGCTACCTGATGTGGAAAATGACCGGCGGCAAGCGCCATGTCACCGACGCCACCAATGCCAGCCGCACCCTGTTGTTTAATATTCACAACCAGACCTGGGATCAAGAACTCCTGAAGCTGTTCGCTATTCCCGCCACCATATTGCCGGAAGTGCTCGATTGCGCCGCCGACTTCGGCGCTACAACCGCGGATTTTATCGGCAGCCCGGTGGCCATCGCCGGTGTCGCCGGCGACCAGCAGGCGGCGCTGGTGGGGCAGGCCTGCTTTAAACCCGGCATGTGCAAAAGCACCTATGGCACCGGCTGTTTTATGATTATGAATACCGGCGACAAACCTCTGACGTCCACCAACAAATTGCTGACCACCATTGCCTACCGCCTCAACGGCCAGACCACCTACGGCCTCGAAGGCAGTATTTTTATGGCGGGCGCCACCATCCAATGGCTGCGGGACGGGGTCAAACTCATCAAACAGGCCAGCGACAGTATCGAGCACGCTCTGAAAACCGGCATCGATCACAGCGTGTATTTAGTGCCCGCCTTTACCGGCCTCGGCGCGCCCCACTGGGATCCCAACGCCCGCGGCGCCATCCTTGGACTCAACCGGGATACGGGAATCTCTGAAATCATTACCGCCGGTTTGCAGTCGGTGTGCTACCAGACCCGCGACCTGCTCGAGGCCATGAAAGCCGACGGCGTTGAAGAACTCGCCAATCTGCGTGTTGACGGCGGCATGGTGGCCAATGATTGGCTGACCCAATTCCTCGCCGATATCGTCAATCTCCAGGTGGATCGACCCGTCATTAACGAAACCACCGCTCTCGGCGCCGCCATGCTCGCTGCCCTGCAAGCAGGCATTTATTCCTCAGTGGAGGAACTCGCGGAGAACTGGCGCTGCGAGCACAGCTTCAAACCCCAGCTCGACAGCGAAACCAGAGAACGACTTTACAAAGGCTGGCACAGGGCGCTGGAGGGTGTACTGTCCATCTCCAGGCCTTAAGGCGGCAACAGGCTAAAGATAAGGGGAGCTGAATTTTACAAGGGTGGGCAAATCCCGTATGATGCAGCCCTTTCCTATCCACCCCCCTGCGAGTTATTTTGTTGCTTAGTCCTCCCTGACAT
>JBFXIU010000135.1:0-9050 GCA_050175615.1 Porticoccaceae bacterium
GTGAATACAGCTTTTGTTACAAGAGCCGGAAAATATCGACATCACCACAGCAAAAATCTGGTTGGCGCAATTTTCCCCCTGGCGTGCTCTGGTTGCCGCCCACCTGTGGGCTTACAATCCTTCAATAGCCAATTCAACACCGAAATAAACCGCTGCCGACAACCGCAGCGCTTGTCTTTCTTCCTCTTCAATACACAGGGACGCTTTAAGCGCCTAGCCCGATGAGATGGTCTCCTCCCCACCCCACATTCGGCGTCGTAATGCGCCATGATAGGAGTTCCAAACTACCTATCGATTGTGATGAGGAGGAGACCATGGACAAGCGTATGACAGTTGGCATTAATTGGATTGCCGCGGTTGCGACTAAAAAAGCGTCAATTTCCAAAAATAAGCGCTTTAGGCGGTGCGCGAGGAGAGAAATTGGTGGTTCTAAATGAACAACGAGTAAAGCTTTCGCCCCTGCTCACGCCCTACCTACACCCATGTAGACGACGACAGTGACGTTTTTTTAGCGACAACGCCCTCCACCCAAAAAAAGGGGCTGGGATCATTTTTGCCCCCAGCAATGTCGAAATATATTTTCCCTATGCACAGCAATTTCAAGCCTGCCAAATTTGAAGTGGTAAGCAGAGAAAAAATTTGTCAATATTTCGAACTATACCCCACGGCGTTGGATGTCCATCTTGATAAAAGGTTTGAACTTCTTCCCAGACTCGAGACCTATGCTACTCAGTGTACTGGTTCGCGGTGGCGGACTGGTCATGCTGTGGTGGGTTTTGACCGAGGGCAACATGTCCGTCTGGTGGCTCGGCGCCATTGCCGTAATCATCGCATTGCTGGTGAGTATTCACCTGCTCCCGCCCTCTTCGACATCCATACGCTTATCACAGATGCCGGTATTTGTTGTCTATTTTGCCTGGAATTCAATACTCGGCGGCATTCGCGTTTCTCTTTCTGCTCTACGCTTTCGACCAAAACTGCATCCCACTGTGGTCGAATTCGATTTAAGGCTACCCACCGGGGGCTGCCGTGTTCTACTGCTCGGCACCGCCAGTCTAATGCCCGGCACACTGGGGATAAATCTCAATGGCGACAAACTGCATCTCCACGTGCTTGATGAAACTCTAAATAACACGGATAGCCTTTGCCAGTTGGAAAACCGCATCGCCAGACTATTTGGGATCGCACAATGACAGGCTACGAACTGCCGGTAGCGGGGTTTCTTCTACTCAACCTGGTGGTGACACTGCTTGCCACTGCACGGGGGCATACAGCAGCGGATCGCATGCTCATGGCTTTATTGTTTGGCACCACCGGCGTAGGCATTCTCGCTCTGCTTGCCTATGCAGAGGAGGCAAAGGCTCTGGTCGACACGGCTCTGGTGCTGGCACTGCTGGCGGCAATTGCTGGCATTGGCTTTGCCAGGCGCACATGGCAACAGCCAGGCAATGAGCAAGATTCGCATAATGATTAGTCTCTTAAGTGCTTTTTTACTCTGTAGCGGCGCATTTTTTTACGTTGCAGGAACCCTGGGGCTATTGCGCTTCCCCGATGTTTACTGCCGCCTTCACGCACTGGCAAAAGCAGATAACCTGGGCCTTGGTTGCGTGTTGTTTGGTTTGTCGCTGCAGGCAGAGACGGTAGCTGCCGCATTGAAACTGCTCCTCATCTGGCCTCTGGCGCTAACCGCCAGCGCCGGCGTGAGTTACGCCATTGCCCATCGCGCCACAAGTCTGGGCATTCCGCTCTGGCGCAAGGAGCGCAAATGACACTGGAGCACTACTTCGACATCGTGCTGGCGCTGGCGCTGCTGTGGAGCGCCTGGCAGAGCCTGATCACGCCTAAACTCGATCGCGCGGTGATTTTGTTTATCTCTTTCGGTTTGCTCCTAACCCTGGCCTGGGCGCGCCTGGACGCTCCCGATATCGCCCTCGCTGAAGCCGCCATTGGCGCCGGGCTTACCGGCGTACTCCTTCTCGATGCCCTCGGCGCACTCGGAGCGAGCAAGCACAGCCGGAAGCGACAATGAAAAAACTGCTGGTGCTGATTGCGGGTTTGAGTTTTGCGGCGATACTTGGAACAGCCATGTTCGCACTTGAATCAACCCCTGTGGACTTGCGCCTCGAAGTTTCTGCAAATTTACCCTTAAGTGGCGTCGACCATGAAGTTACTGCCGTTTTACTCAACTACCGCGGTTACGACACCTTGCTGGAAATTGCCGTGCTGTTGCTTGCTCTACTGGGCATTCTGGCGGTGATGCCCTTTGATAGAACTATCGCGCCCCCTGCCGACGACCCGGTTTTGCCCATTCTCGCACGGCTGGCCATCCCCCTAATGGTGATTGTCGCCCTCTATCTCTTATGGGCCGGCGCCTTCAAGCCTGGCGGCGCTTTTCAGGCCGGAGCCGTCCTCGGCGCCGCCGGCGTTCTCGCTCATTTAACCGGCTTAGTGCCAGGCTGGCATCGCCCCAGGTTATGGTTGCGCTCTGGCCTGGCTGCTGGCTTCGCCGTCTTTCTCTGTGTCGCCACCGCAACACTTGGCCATGGCGCCTTCCTTGAGTACCCCCGCCCCCTCGCCGGGGCGCTGATTTTGTTGATTGAGGCGACACTGACTTTATCTTTGGGCTTCTGCCTCAGCGGTTTGTTTCTGTTGCTGTCCAAGGGCGAAGGAGATAAGAGTTGAGCACGGGGCTGATATTTGCACTCACTGGGGTGCTGCTCTTCGTCATGGGTATCAGCGGTGTACTACTGCTAACCCACCTGCTGAGGCGTATTCTGGCTTTTAACCTGATGGGCAGCGGCGTTTTTTTGATACTAGTGGGTCTGGCACAGCGCTACGATATTCCCGATGCTGTTCCACAGGCCATGGTATTGACCGGAATTGTAGTGGCTGTGGCCGCTACGGCGCTTGCACTGACCCTGACTCGCCACTATTTCACACTGACAGGGCGCTGCGATCTGGCGGAAACTGAGGATGGTTGACACCTCCGTGACGCTCACATTGTTGGTCGCTCTCCCCCTGGGTTGGGCTACGCTCGCTTTTGTGCTGGGTTCGGGGCGCGGCAGCGCAGTGGCCATTGCAGGCCTGGTGGTACAGCTCCTGTTGATTGTCGATCTGGCGGCAGGAGTGGCCGACAATGGCGCAATCAGTCATCAGGTGGGCGGATGGGGAGCGCCTTTGGGGATTGATCTTGGCGTCATCGGCCTCTCTCTGGTCATGCTGCTGTTAACCCAGGTGATTACCCTACCCCTGGCGATTTACGCCCGTATTTTTTTCCTCGATCGCAAACAGGAAGCTGCTTACTTTTGGCCGCTCATAGGTTTTTTAGTCGCAGGACTGAACGGCCTTTTCGTCTCTGCCGATTTGTTCAATATCTATGTGACCCTGGAGCTGTCAGGACTTGCTGCTGTCAGCCTGGTGGCTGCCGGTGGCAGCGCTGAGCAGATTGGAGCAGCTCTGCGCTATCTCTTCGCCACCCTGATGGGTTCCGTTGCCTACCTCTTGGGGGTGGCGCTGATTTATGGCGCTTACGGTACCGTTTCTCTCAGCGTTCTCGCGCCGCTAATCACCGCCGATGCTCCTCTCGCCGTGTCGCTGGCGGGCTTGTTGATGCTCACAGGCTTACTGCTCAAAACCGCTCTGTTCCCTTTCCACGGCTGGCTGCCACAAGCCCACGGCAGCGCTCCTGCGCCGGTATCGGCACTATTGTCGGCACTGGTCGTAAAAGGCTCTTTTTATTTGATATTGCGGCTTTGGCTCAGCCCCTTTAACTTGCTGACAGCGACAATTGAGTGGTTACCCGCGATTCTGGGATCAGCTGCGATTTTGTGGGGATCCTGGCAGGCAGTTCGCGCGACCCGAATCAAAATGTTGATCGCTTATTCCACCGTCGCTCAGCTTGGGTACTTATTTCTTATTTTTCCTCTTCTGGATGGCCAGAGCGCCCTGGAGGCAGGAGTAATGCAGGCGTGGGCTCATGGCTTGGCCAAGGCCGGTATGTTTGCCGCTGCGGGGGTATTAATCAGAGCTACCGGGCAAGATAAAATCGCAGGTTTGGCCGGAGTCGTGGGTCGAATGCCTGTCACTCTGTTTGCCTTTGGCCTCGCCGGCGTTTCGTTGATGGGGCTGCCACCCTCTTCGGGCTTTCTTGCCAAGTGGTTATTGCTTGAAGCAGCCCTTACCCAAAATCAGTGGCATCTTGTGGCGGTTATTGTCCTCGGCGGATTGCTGGCCACGCTCTATGTCTTCAAGGTAATTCGTCAAGCTTTTCTTGAGCCCAGTATCGAAACCCATGTCGAGCCCGTGCCCAAGACGCTGGAATGGCTGGCATTTTTTCTTTCCGCCAGCAGCATTGCCCTTGGCCTGAGAGGCGTGGAACTGTTGCAACTATTGGCCGCTGACGGTGCCCTGTGACCTTAAATGAAACCTTGCCACTGGCTGTACTCGCCACCTCCCTTTTTGCGGGGGCTATTATTTTTGCCCTTGCTGAAGAACGGATAGCAATACGAACCACCCTCAATCTATTAGCGGCTTTGGCTAAGCTTGTCCTGGTGGCCGTATTGCTGGCCGGTGTGCGAGCAGGTAACGAGTATGGTGTCAGCTTTACCGTACTGCCAGGTCTCGAACTGGCGCTAGAGGTAGACCCCCTGGGTCTGCTGTTTATGAGCTTATCGGCAGTACTCTGGCTGTTTACCACTCTTTATGCGATCGGTTATTTGGAAGGCGCCCCGGAACGCAGCCGCTTTTTTGGTTTTTTCAGTTTATGCGTCACCGCCACCATGGGCATTGCCATGGCGGGCAACCTGTTCACTTTTTTTATTTTCTACGAATTGCTCACTCTTTCTACTTACCCACTGGTGGTTCATCGCGGCACCCAGAAAGCCATGCGTGGCGGCACCATTTACCTGGCCTACACCCTGGTTGGCGGCACCCTTTTGCTCACGGGCATTGTCTGGCTGCACAACATTCTCGGGCACACCAACTTTGTCCACACGGGGATATTGTCCAAGCTAGATGATCAGTATGCCGGGCAACTGAAAATCATTTTTTTGCTGATGATTGCCGGCGTCGGCGTTAAAGCTGCCATCGTGCCACTTCACGGCTGGCTGCCCCAGGCCATGGTTGCCCCTGCGCCTGTATCCGCCCTGCTTCACGCGGTGGCGGTGGTCAAGGCGGGAGCCTTTGGCATGGTTCGTATTATCTACGAAATCTACGGCATCGATTTTGCCCAATACCTGGGGCTTTTATTTCCCCTGGCGATTGTCGCCGGCATCACCATTATCTGGGGTAGTGTCCTCGCTCTGTTTCAAAGTGATCTCAAGAAGCGCCTGGCCTATTCCACGGTCAGCCAGGTGTCCTACATTGTGCTCGGCATTTCCATGTTCGGCCCCGTAGGCACCGTTGGCGGGCTGGTTCACCTAGTGCACCAAGGTATCATGAAAATCACTCTGTTTTTTTGCGCCGGCAACTACGCGGAGACCTTGGGAGTACACAAAATCAAGGAAATGAACGGCGCTGGGCGGCGCATGCCACTCACCACTATAGCTTTTTCCATCGCAGCCTTGGGTTTGATGGGAGCGCCTTTCACTGCTGGCGCCGTGAGTAAAGCATGGCTGTCAGACGGCGCCGAGGCCGCTGGCATGGACTGGGCAATCTGGGTGCTTTGGATTTCAAGCCTGCTTAACGCGGCCTACTTTTTGCCGATACTGTGGCGCACCTGGTTTTGCACGCCTCCGCAGCAGTGGCCACGGGAGCATATTCCCGCCAAAGGTAAACGGGAAACTACCTGGTTGCTGTTGTCGCCCCCTGTGGTTATTGGCATCTCTGTCATTGTGGTTGGTGTCTTTAGCGAATTTGAACTCAGCCCTCTGGCCTGGGCGCAGTTGATTGCCGAGCGTGAGTATCTGCCGGTGGTGGAAGTGGATTAGGGAAGGGCAGAAAAACCATCTGCGCTATCCGTGCCGAATTATTGAAGGCGCCATTTTGAATTAATGGCTATTCAAGGCAGCGCCAGCAGACAGATGACCGCGTCTCTTTTCCCGAGCCCGCTGGCGCTGCCCGCGGCGCTTCCACCAGAGAGCCATGCCGGTTATGGCGAGCAGCAGAGGCGCCAACCCAATGAGCGCCCAGAGCGCGCGCGACACCAGGCCGGCAAAGTCGCCGAAGTGCAAACGCCGATAACTATCCACTATTTTTGTGCCCAAACCGGCCTCGCGAATATCACTTACAGACACAAGTTCGCCGCTGCGAGCATCGAAACTCACCACACTGGCGTATTGGCTGGTAAGTATATTGTCGGTCGGCACATCACCCCAGAATGAAAAATCAACGCCGGGTTCATATGGCAGCGTGATATAGGTCAGTCTAAAACCCGGAATTTGCACCCTGGCTTCGCTCAACAGGGCGTTCAGAGAAATGTTATCGCTATAATTCGCCAGTGTACTGATTAAGATGGACGAAAGACCAATCACTGCTGCCCTTTTCCATCAGGTAGACCTGGTCGGCACGGCCGTCATCCACATAGGACGCCCAGCCAACGGCTTCATAACCCGGATGGGCATAATTGACAACGCGCAACAGGTTGTCCAGAGTCAAACGCTCATCCTGAGCTTCAACCCGCACTTTATCGCCCATCAACAGCCAGTCAATTTCGTGCTTGAATACAAGAATACTTCCAGTAATACAAATCACCAGCAATGGCACAAATGCGAACAGTGCGAGAGTACTGTGTATCTTAAAAAATAGCTTGTTCACCGGTGGAGGTCTCCAACCTGATCCGAAGGGCGGAAAGCGCCCTTATTCTTCTGAATTTGACCACTACTTATAAACGCCAATCCAACGACAGGCTGTAATTTTGCGGCGCGGCGACATAGGCTTGTTCGTACTTCACTGAGCTCAGATATTTCTCATCAGTAATATTGTCCAAATTCAAAGACAGGGTCACAGAATCATTCAGATCATAGCTGGCATAACCACCAATTACCCCGTAGCTATCCTGGCTGATGCGACCAAAAGCTGATTCAAAATAAATATCATCCTGCCAACGGGCGGACAGCCCCAAACTCAAATTATCTTGCCAGCCTGGATTCCAGGTCGCTAATAGTTTGAAGGTATTGCGCGGAATGAACGTGCGGACGTGATTGCCATTCGGATCTTCCAGAGTGAGGTAGGTATAACCCGCCTGCATTGTTACACCAGCGACGATTTCCCCAGCCACTTCCACTTCGACACCCTCGGATTCAACACTGATCCCACGGTAGAGGGCATAATCGAAATCATCACTGTAGTCGGTATCATCAATACCATCCCCATCGCCGTATTCGACGAATTCCTGAAGGTTTTCCTGCTCCGTTTTAAAAATGGCGATAGTGGCCAACAGATTATTGCCGAACTGCTTTTTCAGGCCGGCTTCATAACTTTTGCCCTCCGCCGAACCCAGGGGCTCCAAACGCTCGTTCAGATAGTATTGTGGCTGATAGATATCACTGTAACTGGCATAGAAATTGAGCCCTTGAAGAATTTCCCAGGTGAAGCCCAGGTAAGGGCTGGCACCATCTTCTGAGGAGTCTGTCGGCACTCCCCAACTGACACCCTCGTTTTCATAATCGACAAGATTCATACCAAAAATTAACTTGAACTTGTCTGTGACTGAAAGTAGCACAGAACCATAAAAGCGATTCAGGGTGGTATCCTCATGTGCGGCAAGAAAAGGCTCATCCCAGGCAGGTCTGGGAACTTCGTTCCCGTTCCAACCGGGAAATGCCGGCATGGCCACGAAACCAGTCAGCGCCGTGTAATCCAATGATTTGGACTCGCTGTCACCAAGGCTCATGCCGAGGTTGATCTCATGCCGCTGCCCCCAGGCATTGAAGACACCCTGCAGCATGGTATCCCAAATCAGCGTATCATCGGCACCGTCGAACTTGCCGGGGTAGCTGAAGATGCCAAGACCCGTGTCAGGATCCAGGCCGGTATTCCAATACACATAAAAGACTTCTGACTGCTCTTCGTAGTCCGTTTGGGTCAGGGTGCTCAGTATTCGCCAGTCATTCGACATTTCCCAGCCGAACTCCACAAAGGCGGTTTCAGCCAAGGTATTCCAGTACGTCCAATCCATGGTCGTTGTCGTTGAAGCGTCGATGTCGAGCTGCTCGCCGCTGCTATAAATAATAGGCACAGCGCCCCAAAGAACGCCGTTACTGTTGTTGTCCTGCCGCGTATAACCCGCAGCCAGTGTGACCCTGTCGCCAAGCTGGCCATCTACCACCAGGGAAGCGACATTGCGATCATTTTCGTAGTGATCAAGCCAGCTTTCCTTGTCCTGGTAAACACCGACGAAACGTGCGGCCCAACGCCCCGACTCAGTCAGGGGCGTAGACACATCCACCACTGCACGGCTATTGTTCCAACGTCCAACACTGAGTTTGGTGTTGATTTGAAACTCATTGCTCGGTCGTTTGCGCACATAGTTGATCGTGCCAGAGGGGTTGCCCAAACCAGTGACAAGACCGTTGGATCCGCGAATAACTTCAACTTTTTCATAGATCGCGGTATCCAGGTCGCCGACAACCAATGAGCCAAAAGGCATGCCGACGCTGTCAACATGCATGCTGGTTATGTCAAAGCCACGGGAATTGTAATAGGTGCGATCCGTTTCTGTTGAATCGACGTTAATACCTGTCGCCATTTTCAGCATACTGTTGATGTCTACCAAACTAAAATTGTCGATGGTATTCGATTCAATAATCGTCAATGATTGCGGCGTCTCGTAAACATCCAGATCCAGCCCTGTAGCGCCGCGGCTTTTTCGGTCAGCGCGGATTGCAGTAATGATTATCTCTTCTTCCAGAATAGGCTGGGCTTCAGCAGCAATCACTGTTTGGGGCGGCATCAGCGCCAAACTGCTTAAGGCAGATGCGATCGCTGCAGATAAATAGGTTCTCACGTGATCCTCCGAATAAGCGCTTATAACGAATACAGCGTGACTTTATCACCGCGACCTAAGCTTGTAAAGATAATCGGTATCATTTGCATTTGTGTTTACAATAACG
>JBFXIU010000136.1:0-9034 GCA_050175615.1 Porticoccaceae bacterium
TGCTGGATTGCCGCAACGGTTTCTCTTTGCTCGGCCAGCAGACGAGCGCGGAACTGTTCTATTTCCATTTACGCGAACCCTTCACTATCGCAGCAGAAACGTGTGGATGGCCGATGAGCGGTTCAGGTCGGCGGTTTTGCTGCCGAATGGCAGTGATAGTTAAGCCTATTGGTTTTGCGGCGGTGCAGCAACAACCCCATTTCCTTTTGTAGCATCATTTTCGTCTGATGTTTGCACCCGGTGGCTGTCTATGGCGCTGCCGCATCGGTATACTTTTGATCTAGCAACGCAAAGCCCAGGGGAATTTCGATGAAGCGGGATCTCGCATGAACCGCTCGGCAATCATGCAAACCTTACAAGTCCACGTGCCCAAGCTGCTGGCGATCTACGCCTTTGGTAGCCGCATCAGCGGCACGGCAAGGCCGGACAGCGACCTGGATCTGGCCGTTTTGCGCTGTGTGGCGCAAGGCGGCTGGATCGAAGCGGCGCTGGCTGACAGCCTCAAGCGCATGGTGGGCTTTCGCCATTCCCAATGAATGTCACGGTTCAGCAGCAGGCAGATTCCCCCGCTGCAGAATCTGGCAATCTGTGTCGTTTCGACTATTTAGGCGTTCATGACATGGAAGGGGACCATGAGCGTGGCAGACATCGGAATGGCGGAGGCAGCGAGGACGTGATCGCGGGGCAAGAGCGCATGCGCGGCAGAGCCATGGGTTTCACTCTGGTGGAACTCATGATCCTCATCGCCATCATGGCCATCGTCGCCGCCGTTGCCATTCCTCAGTTCAACATCTGGATGGTGCGGGCGCGCATCCAGGGGGCCTCCGGACATCTGCAGCAGGATCTCGCCTGGGCCCAGGGCTATGCCATCCGCTCGGGCTATCCCGTGCAGGTGACCGTGGCCAGCGGGGGAGCTACTGGATGCTCCTGGACCATCACGCCAGCGGCTCCCAACGTCTCGCAGTCAGTACCTCAGATGCCGGCTAGCGCTTTTGCCAGCCGTTACCCCAATACCGTCTGCAATGTTGTGCTGACCGGCAGCACCTTCAGCATCACCCCCACCGGCATGGTATACGGCTCGGCTGGCACCGTCACCAGCGCCAATGTGACCTTTGGAACGGTGGGCAACGATGCGGCTAGCTACGGCTACTGGCTGGTGCAGCTCAGTGGCGCCGGCAACCTGCGCAACTGCGCCACCGCGTCCTCCACCAGCAGCGTGTGCACCCTCCAATGAACGCCAAGACGCCCAGCCAAGCGCAGCAGATGACCCTAGCCCAGCGTCAACAGGGCCTGACCCTGATCGAGGCAATGGTCGCCCTCGCCATCTTTGCCATCGGCTCCCTGGGAATCATTGGCCTCTTTCTGAACAGTTTCAGTATGTCGGCCCAGAACCAGAACCTCACCTCCGGCTTCGAGATCGCTCAAAGTGCTGTAGGCGTGTTACGAGCCAATGGGGCGAACGCCCTGACTCTAAATGGCGCCACCGCGAACGCCAGCTCGGCCAGTAACTCCTTGCTGGCACCGGTGTCTTCGGTAATGAGTGCCTATGGGATGCCACCGCAGGCGACAGTTTCGATCACTGCAAGCGGCATGAGTGGCGCCAGCCAGTGCCCCTGCAATTCTTCGGTGATAGTGAGCTGGGGTAATGGCGCCAGCTATCAAACCCAAACCATCGTGGGATACTGACATGAGAGCGACCAAGGAATTCCTTGCAACCACAATAGCAGATCGCCAGCTCGGTCTCTCACTGGTCGAGCTGCTGGTAGCGCTGGTGGTGGTCGGGCTACTCTCCACGGCAGTCTTCAGCTTCTTTTTGCACACCAGCCAGGGCGTCAGCCAGCAATCCGCCAATGGAGAAATGTGGCAACGGGGCCGCAATGCCATGGCCATCATGCGCCAGGCCATCGAGTCGGCGGGCTATGGGCTGCCGAGCTACAGTCAGTGTCCTAACGGGGTGGTGGGGGTCAAATATCCCAACGCTGGAGCAATGCTTGCGATAACCGCTTCGGCACAAAGCTCCGGCTACGTTCCGTCTGGAATCTCGACCTACTCGTTCAGCACCGTCATAGGAGGTGGCAGCTTTGGTGGCGCTCCCGCAACGACTGTTGTTGGATATTCAGGGCACTCCAACGGTAATTCCGAAAATATTAATGTCACCAATGCCAAGCCACTAAATAACTGCGACTTTTCTTTAATTGTACCTCAAGGAGGCGGGACATGTCTGATCGGTCAAATAACCAATATAACCGGCGGCACAAGTAACAAAGTTGGTTTTAATTCCGGAAACAATTGCGGCTCGCAAATAAACCCAACGCAAATTTTCACATTGCCCGCCGGAACAGCTACTGCGCCATCTATAAGTGGCGCAAGCCTGTACGATCTGGGCTCCCATGATTTTCTCTTTGAGCAATTCCAGATCATGGAAAGCCCCGCAGGCAGCACGCCCACGCTCTATATGACCCAATATACGGGAGCGCCGGCAGTAGCGCCGGCAGTAGCGCCGGCGCCACAGCCTCTGGCGAGCGGTGTCGTCGATATTCAGATGCAGTATGGGCTGGGGACCAATGGCAGCGTGCAGAACTGGGTAGCACCAGAGAATTATACGCCAAGCGCTACGCAATCCATTGTCGCTGTGCAGTTGGCCATGCTGATCCGTAGTACCCAGTACCTGCCCAATAGTTTGAGCCCCGCCAGCTTCAACATCCTCGGGCAAAGCTATACCGTGCCCACCAGCGGTGGTCCCGGCTGTCTGCAGGGTAATTGCCGTCACTACGAGTATCATCTCTTTCAAAGCATCATTCCCGTGCGCAATGGGATCTGGGGGAGCGAGTGAAGCCGCAGAATAAAGCAATCAGAGAACGGCTCCCCAACGGCGACACCGCACAGCGAGAACAGGGCGCCATCCTGCTCATTGTGCTGGTACTGATCTTTGCCGTCACTCTCGCAGTCATGGCCTATCTCTACCTCAACAAAAACAATACGCTGATAGCCAGCAATCTGGCCGTGCAGAACGCCGCGCAAGAGGCAACGGATGCAGGGTTGCAGAATGCGGCCGCCTGGTTGAATGGCCTAACCACATGGCCGGAAATTCTTGCATCAGGGAGCAGTGATTCTACAAAGCCATATTTTTTCCTGACTCCTCCGTCTGGCTACTATTCCGCTTCAACCACAAGTAGTTCTTCCATACTGGCGCCAACGAATCCCTCCTTTTGGCAGCAGTGTGTAGCCAATAGCACTTGTTATTCCATTGGCACCGTGAGCTACGGGGCGTTTAGCTATCAGGTAGAGTATGTAGTTTTCCCTACTGGAGGAATTTCGACACAGTTGGAAGGCTATGAGCAATCACAGACCGGAAACTCCACAGGTGGGGCACAATCCCGCTATTATGTGGTGTTTGTGCATACAATGAGGACCAATGGTGGTGGCCTTGGTGTGACAGTGCAAGCAGTATTGCGAAAGGTGATGGCATCATGAAACAGCGCGCGATGAAAAAAGTAGCCCGCAAGGGGCTGGCGATTGCTTTATCTCTGGGTATCAATCTGTTGCCGTTGCAGGGCCTGATCCCCGTAGCACACGCCACCGGTGGATTAAACATTCCAACTGCAGACCAGCCGCAAGTACTCATTATTCTGGATAATTCGCAAGGTATGGCGGGGGTATTGCAAGCTACACAGGGATATGCAACGAGCTCTACCAGCAGCTCACCAGTGTGGTCGACAAATTTGTCTGGCGCGATTATGACCGGTTCTGGTACCGTGTCGCAAAACGTTAGCTCGAGTTCCCCAGCCTATTACACGACTAATGGTTTCACGCCACCAGCGCTCGGCTCCGCAGGTTCAGCGAATCCTTTTACGGTCTCCTGTAGCAGCAGTGGGTTGACCGCCGCTGCGGTATCAGCTTGTGCAACGATTGGCAATAACGGGTACGTCGATAATTCACCATCCATGCTCAATGGGGTAGAGGTACCACTTGCCAATATTCTAGCAACTCCTTTATATGCAAATAATATTCAGTTCGGCCTTGAAGACTATCTCGGCGCTTACACTAAATCACAGACGAAGCAAGGAACATACCTATATAATACATATGTTTACTATATGAGCAGCCAGCCAAATCCTTATAACGTAATTCAAACACGGCAGGGCACATATCAACAAAACCAGTACACAAATGACTTTTCTTTTGGAACAAATGCAACATCAATTCCAAATGATTACTCGGCCGCACTGTCAAACCCATGTTACAAATCTACAAGCAGCGCTTGCAGAAACATCAAGAATTATTTTGGTAACAAAGCAACCGCTGACCAGTATCTTTACGTTTATGACACGTCAGACAACCCGGTAATTAACGATGTGCTGTATACTCAAGGATCTAGTGGGAGCAACTTCATAAGCGGATCTTTCAATGGTTTTAGCAATAATTACAGCCAGGGATTGAGCGCTTACGAAGGTCAAATAGTAAACAACAGTCCCATCTATTCTTACTACCAAGGAATCACGCTATCCCCAACTAGTGCGGGATATATTACCTCTTCGTATGATACGTGGTTCTCTCAGCGCGGTCTGGCATTCAATAACAACCAGCTGCTCCCTGATCAAGGTAATATGGTGGTAGCGATACAACCCGGAAGTTCCGGTCAGCTTGCAGCGCTACAGTTAGCTCTATCGCCTGAAGTCTTTTCGAATTCAAGCATAGATTATGCCCCCTCAAAGTATCCGATTAGCGCGAGCGCAGGATATTCGCCCGTGGCCGGGGCCTTTCAGACGGCAATTGATTATTATAACGGGTCTTCTAAGCAGATTTCGAAAACAAGCATGCCTGCTCCGCCGCCTACTTGCGGCAAACAGTACGTAATCTTCATCACTGATGGGCAGCCAACGATGGGGAAAAATGGCAATATTTATCCCCCGCTCGGCAGCGCCTCTGCTCAGTCCTTTGGGATGACTCAAAGCCCCGCGGTCGCGGAGGCGATCAGTCACATTCAAACCCTAGCAAATAATGGTATAAAAACTTATGTTCTGGGTGTCGGATCCGCTGTAGACCCTGACGTCGCGAATACCACGTCAGCGCAGCAAGCGGTTGCGCTGCAGGGTCAGGCTGTCCTAAATGCCATGGCGCAGGCGGGGGGTACATCCAGTTATTATTCTGCCAATTCTCAGGCTGGGGTACAGGCTGCTTTGAATAGTATCGTCGCCAATATTCTCGGCAAGAGCGTCGTGTCTTCCTATGCAGCACCGCCCACCGTCGGCCCAGGTTCTCTGGAATTCCTTCTCAAGAACGTCAACCCAGTGACCGGTCAGGGAGATCTGTACGCCTATCAGGTAGCCAGCACTGGAGCCGCTAGTAGCTCAGCTAGTTGGACCGCAAATGGGAACATGACAGCGGCGACACGATCTAGCAGCCTGTTTACAACTCCGCTGGGAGTTGGAAACAACAATAGCGGTCCACCGCAAACATTCTCGTCCGTCGCATCCACCAACTCTGCGGCTTTCGCAATCACTACGACAAATCTGACGGCGTCGAACATTGCCAACTACACCACCGATCCCTCCTACTCTAACGGACAGTACTTGGCGGGTAGGCAATCGGGCTGGTACGTTGGTCTGCCTGCCAATCTCGTCCCCGCGCAGGTACTAGTGCCTCCCTATAGTGCCAGCCTGCTGAGCAACGCAGGGTATCTAGCGTTCGCAAGCAGTCATGCCAGCCGCCAAAATGCCGTGCTCTTTGCCGATAATGACGGCTTCCTGTATGCCTTGGGCTACAACAATACTGGCAGCCCAACGCTGCTTTGGGGCTGGATGCCGGGTGGGCTATTATCCTCCCTGCAGAATTATCAGACCTTCTGGCAGGGCAACAACATGGGTGCCTTTTCCACGATTGATGCCTATAGCAGTTCCGCCTGGCATACCTATGTGGTAGGCGTAGCCAATAACGGGGGAATTATCTACGATCTGCAGCTAAGCGGCACGACAAGCCCTGGCTTGAAATCAGTCGTAAGTCAGTATGTATTGTCAGGCTATTCACAGCCTCAACCAAGCGCGCCAGTGTACTATCAAGTGCAAACATCTGGAGCCAGTAATTTTGGCACCACCTGGGCCCTTTTCGCTTTGAATACAAGTTCGGCCAGTTATCTGGGTGTGCTGAATGTTGGCTCTGGGGCGTGGAGTAGTTATCAATTGCCCTTCAGCAACACGGCAACTCCATACATTGACGCTAATGGAAATCTCTTCTTAGGAGACGCGAGCGGAAACGTATATGAAATGTCAAATAGTAATTTATTGAGCATTCTTGCACCAAGTAATAGCTCGGGTAATAGTGCCAGCAAAATATCCAATGATTTTACTGCAGTTGGCAACTTCGCCAGTGAGTTTGCCGGGTTGCAAACCAACGTCCAGTTCATTGGCGGCACCTATTATCAGGGCGCAAACTACCTACGTGTGCAGGGTCCAAGCGGAATCACTCTTTTCAAACAGATGAACAGCGTCTGGTCGCCGGTGTGGACTGCCTACGCTGGAGGTGCTGGAAGCTGGAGTGGAGGAGCGTACACTGCGCAAAGCGGTTCGGTAACGAGCAATTCTATCTCTCCTTTGCCCCCAGGTTCGACCATCAGCGATCAGGCGTTGATCAGTGGGGGTAACGTCATCGTGCCCGTTACCATTCCTGCGCCGGCAAAGTCTTGCGGTTACAGTACTGCAGCCTATTACATCTATGGCTTGAGTAATGGCGTTTTCCCATCCGGCGCGTTCATCAGTTCTTCCGGGACGGCGATCACTCAGGGATTCATAATTGGTCGAGGTACTGCTTTCACTCCTTCAGTGAGTACATTCAATGGACGCACCCTACTGCAGGGAGCTGCCAATCAGAATACCACGGGAGGCACCGCGGGCTTTGTATCGGCCTTGGGTGCTGGGCTGCCCCTTGGCGGCCCAGTCGCTTGGCGCCTGGTGCTGACGCAATGATGGGTATCCTGCTAGCGGAAGCGCCAGAGGACACCTCGCCCGAGAACTGCCGGAAGCGGTTAGCTCGCGCGGCGTACCCCTGAGATTTATGCTCGCGATGCAGTCGCTTTATGCCGGGAAGAACGCCGCTCGGCGAGCGGTTATGCTTAGACCGCCCTGTCAGGCCACCTGAATGATCTGATTCAGGATGCCGCACACCTGTCCAAAAACGGCATCCGATACGGTTTTCATCGGATGAGGGGCTGCCTGCCTTGCCCTCCAGTCAAAGGACTTTGGTTGATGGCACAGAATAAAACTGGTTTTCCCTGCCTTCCGCCTAGAGGCAAGGCCCGCAGCAATCGCGAATGGGTTGGGAGAAGGCTGGCAAGCCCACACCCGCAGCCTCATAGAGGAAGCGCTTTGAGTTTTGGTCTGATCAAAGCAGGGTGCCGAAAAAGAAGCTGGAGAGACAATCTCCATTTGTTGCTTTATTGGTGGCGCTTCAGGGACTCGAACCCCGGACACGCGGATTATGATTCCGCTGCTCTAACCGACTGAGCTAAAGCGCCATTGCAGGCCCGCTATTTAAGCCGCTCGGGCAAATCCTGTCAATAGGAAGTCCGCCCCGAAAAGGGACGGGCCAGCGCGGGAGGACAGCCGTTGCTTGACCTGTGTTTACGCGCGTTTGGCAAGTCGCCAATCACTGGAAAAGTGTGACGACCCTTGCCAACACCTCGTCCATGAGCGCTGCGGGCAAGGTGTCCACCTTGCGGGCATGGCGTGCTGCCAGGTCAATGACGCGCGGCTGGTCACAGCGCACAATGCCGGTAGTTTTGATCCCGGTCAGCGGTACGGCGAAGCCAAGGCGGCGGCTGAACTCGCCGCCGTTGGTAATCGGCAGGATAACGGGCAGCCTGGTTACTTCGTTGAATTCCGCTGGGGATACGATCAGTACAGGACGACTCCCGCTTTGCTCATGCCCCGTAGTCGGATCGAGCGACACGAGGTAAATATCACCCCGCTTCACAGCAATTCATTACCCACAGCGGGCGCATCGACCCATTCGCGCTCATCGGCGGGCTGCGGCTGTGAATAGTCCGACGCAGCCAACAACTCCGCAAGCGTGTAGCGCGGACGTGGATGGGGATTGACCACCAGGCAACCATGATCGACCACAAGGCCGACCGTTGCGCCAACTTGCAGATGCAGCTGATCGAGAAAGGCGGGCGGTACGGCCAGCATGACCGAGCCGCCAACCTTGCGGAGACTGGTTGTGTGCATAATGTAACCCCAAGAATCAAGTTATATTGAAGTATAACTACGCGGTTTTTCGCCTGCAAGGAGAAATCAACGCAGTAGGCGCCGCCGCAACAGAACGGTGGCGAGAACATAGGCGCAGAGCGCGTAGGCCAGCAGGACGGCAAGATGCAGCGCCACCTGCGTAGGCGCGTGCCCGGTCAGGAGCGGACGCAAGAGCAGCACGGCATGGGTGAGAGGCAGCACTGCGGCGATGTTCTGCGCAAAGGCCGGCAGGGTATGCAGCGGATAGAAGACGCCACAAAAGAGGAACATGGGCGTCACCGCCAGGGTGAAGTAGTACATGAAAAAATCATAGCTACGCGACAGGGCAGTAAAGGCCAGGGCGATGGCACCAAAACTCAAACCCGTGAGCAGAATGACCGGCAGGGCGAGAAGGACCTGCCAGTGCCAGTCGATGGCCCCGAAAAAGCTCGCCACGATGATGATCGCCAGGGCACTGATGGCCCCCTTCAGCGCACACCAAAGCAGCTCCCCGGTGACGATGTCGCCCATCTGCAGGGGCGTCGCCAGAATCGAGAGATAGGTATTCTGCACCGCCATGCGCGTGTACGCCGAGTAGAGCCCCTCAAAGGTTGCGGTGTTCATTGCCGAGCTGGCGACGATCCCCGAGGCAATGAAGGTGATGTAGGGCATGCCTTCCATCCGCCCGACGAAGTGACCCAGTCCGTAGCCGAGCGCCAGTAGATAAAGCAGCGGGTCGACAAAATTACCGAGCAGGCTGGGCAGGAGCAACTTGCGCCAGACCAAAAAATTCCGCCGCAGTACCGCCAGGG
>JBFXIU010000137.1:0-8792 GCA_050175615.1 Porticoccaceae bacterium
CCGGGATTGACGTGTCGCCATGATCAAGCGTCTGAGTATCGCTGCTAATATTAATCTCCTTATGATTGGCCTGGCGCTATTGGTGAGCTTGGTTGTGGGGCTTGTGCTGATCAATGAAAAATATCGAGAGCTCAAAAATCAAATCATTGAAAAAAGCCGCTGGTCTGCAGAAACGGATGTGTCTCTGCAACTGGCGCTATATTTTAAAGACAATATTCTGCTTCACGACCAGATCCAGGCCTATCTGGCCTTGCCCGCCGTCAGTTATGTGTCCTTTCTCGATTCGTCCGGCAAAATTCTACTGACCGAAGCCAAGCCCGGTGGCGCGATGTCGCCGGCCGGCTCGGAATCAATCCAGAAAAAAACCAACGGTGGCAAGATCTCTACAGATGGCGGTTCACTATTGGGTGATTCTTCGGGGATTATGGCAGTGAGAATACCTGTCTTCGCCCGTGTCGACACACTGCAAACCCTGAGTGACTCCAGGGACTATCTCGCTGCCTTGAAAAATATGCCCGGAATCAACAGTCTTTTATTGGTCGGTCATCTCAATTATGGTATCGACCTGGGAATGCTCAAGGCGGCATTGACGCCCTATATCAAAACCGTGGGCAAAGTCCTGTTAGTGGTCAATCTGTGTTTTGTCCTGCTGACCATGCTGATCACCAAGTTGATGACCTCACCACTGCGAAGACTGGCTGAATTCGCTCGGGAAATCTCTTTGGGAACCCTCGACAAGCCCTTCCGCATCAGTGGTTCCGGCGAGATTCTGCAACTGGCTGCCACTCTGAATTTGATTATTGATGAACTCAATAAACATAAATCGCAAATTGACGTCGACAATAAGTTATTGAGCCTCAAAGTTGCAGAGCGCACCGAGCAGCTGTGGAAACAAAACGAAGAACTCAACAAGGCCATCGGCAACGTGACTCGAGCCGAAAGCCGTTTGCGGCAGCTGGCCTATTTCGATAGTCTCACGGCGCTGCCGAATCGCCAGCTTTTTATTGAGCAGCTGGAATCCCTTATTCCCGAGTTGTCTGTAGACGATCGCATGCTGGCATTGCTTTTCATGGATCTCGACAATTTCAAACGCATCAATGATTCGCTGGGCCACAGTGTGGGGGATCAGCTATTGGTGGCGGTTGCCAATCGCTTGTCAACCTGCTTGCGCGCCACTGATCTGCTGGCCAAGTTCGGCGATGAGAGTGGAGGTGAAATCAGTCTGGGTATATCCAGGCTCGGCGGCGACGAATTTACGGTTTTGCTGGACAACCTGGAAAATGTTAACAACGCTGCCGCCGTTGCCCAGAGGATTCTGAATGCGATGAAAGCGGCCTTTATCATTGAAGGTCACGAGCTGGTGGTAACGCCCAGTATTGGCATTGCCTTTGCCCCGGAAGATGCCGACAGCGTTGAAGGTCTGCTAAAAATGGCGGATACCGCGATGTACCACGCCAAAAAAGCCGGGCGCAACAACTATATGTTTTACTCGCCCGAAATGAATGCCTCCAATTTGTCGCGTCTAAAAATGGAGGCGGATCTGCGCAGAGCGGTGGAAAGGCATGAAATGGTGCTTTACTACCAGCCCCAGATAAATATCAGGACTGGCGAAATTGTCGGCGCCGAGGCACTGGTGAGGTGGATCCACCCCGAAAAAGGCATGGTCTCCCCGGAACAATTCATTCCTTTGGCCGAAGAAATGGGGCTGATCGTGGAGCTTGGTTCCTGGATACTGGAAGAGGCCTGCCGACAGACCAAGGAAATTGTTGATTTTGGTCTCAGGTTGCCGAAAATTGCTGTTAACGTCTCTTCTTTGCAATTTAATTCCCTGTTTATCAATCTGGTGAAAACCGTTCTCGAAAAAACGGCTATTGACCCTCAAATTCTTGAACTGGAATTAACGGAAGGGGTCATTATGAGCAACGCTGAAAATTCCATACAATCGCTGCTTCAGTTAAAAGAACTGGGCGTGACCATTTCTGTCGACGATTTTGGTACAGGCTATTCGTCCCTGAACTACCTGAGTCGTTTCCCGCTGGACGAGCTTAAAATCGACCGCAGCTTTATCGTCGCCCTCGACGCTGAGGACAACGAAAGTCACGCGGGTCTGGTCACGGCGATTATTGCGATGGCCAACAGCTTGCGCTTGCGCCTTGTCGCCGAAGGCGTCGATAGCCACAGTCAGTTTGATTTTCTGCAGGCGCGCGGTGTTGAAGTGATTCAGGGTTATTTTTTCAGCAGACCACTGCCCATCGAGGAGTTCATCTTTCTTTTGGAGGACAATCCTTTTCCAAAGCAGCTGTCAAAAATGACCCGGCAACCGGTCTGCTGAGGTGTTTGCCATCGCTGTTACAGCGAGTAATGGCCACCGACACCGCTGCATCAATAACCTCAGATAATTCCCGTATCCAAGGATAGAGCCATTATTTCCCCCAGCTCTTTGCATTGACCGATGAAGGCTTCATCAAAATCTCCCCTGAGAATGAGAGGAGGTCGCACCCAATGCCACTTTAATCCGGTAACAATGGTTTCCACAGCCCTGCGGGTGCCGGTGCCGTCGTGACCCGCGCGAATGTAGAGTGCACATGGCAACCCTTGCTTGGCTTCAAGGCAGGGATAATAGATTCGGTCAAAGAAATCTTTGAGAGCTCCGCTCATGTAGCCGAGATTTTCGGTGGTGCCCATAATAATGGCGTCACATTCCAGGACATCTTCGGGGGTGGCTTGAAATGGCGTGAGAAAACGCACCCTGGTATTGTCCGTTTCGGCGTTGCTGGCAGCGGCACTGATCTCTTCCGCAAGGGCAAGGGTATTTTTTGATGGTGTGTTGGCAACAATAAGGAGGGTTTTCTGAGTCATGGCTGCTTTACAACGACTTTCCGTTAATGGCTATACTGTTGAGGATAGAGGCAGGATGGCTGAAACTCAAATGAGGCGTACAGGAGTCCTATGATTATTGGCATTCCCCGGGAAATTAAAGTCCACGAATACCGTGTTGCGCTGACACCGACAGCGGTCGCTACCCTTGTTGATGCTGGTCACAGGGTTTTGGTTGAACAGAATGCGGGAAAGGGTGCGGGTTTTGAAAATCATCAGTATGCAGACGCAGGTGCAAGCCTGGTCGACAGTGGTCCGGAAGTTTATGAACGCTGCGACCTTGTGGTAAAAGTCAAGGAGCCGCAGCTGCATGAATGCAAAATACTGCGCCCTGGGCAGCTGCTGTTTGCTTTCCTGCACTTGGCTGCCAACCCGGAACAGGCGCAACTATTAATGGCTTCCGAAGCCACCTGCCTGGCATTTGAAACCTTTGTCGATGTTGAAGGCGGATTGCCGTTGTTGGCGCCCATGAGTGAAATTGCCGGGCGCTTGTCCGTACAGGCTGGCGCTGTGCAATTGCAGAGAGAAAATGGTGGCAGGGGTGTTCTTCTCAGTGGTGCAACAGGAGTGCCTCCAGCCCGTGTTACTGTCATCGGCGGTGGCACCGTGGGTATCAATGCAGCAACCATCGCTTTGGGCATGGGAGCCAATGTCAGTATCATTGAGCTTTCGCAGTCGAGACGACAGTGGTTAGACAGTCATTTTCAAGGCCGGCTCAGCTGTGTTCAACCCTCTGAAGAAACCATCTCCCGCTACACCGCAGATGCAGATCTGCTTATAGGCGCTGTACTTGTTCCCGGCGACAAAGCGCCGAAAATTCTCAAGTCGAACCATATCAAAGCCATGAATCCCGGGGCTGTGTTTGTGGACGTAGCCATAGATCAGGGAGGCTGCAGTGAAACCTCCAAGGTGACCGGTTATGACAAGCCCACTTATGTGGTTGATGGTGTTGTTCATTATTGTGTCGGCAACCTGCCTGCAGCGGTACCGCGAACGGCCACCCAGGCACTTAGCGCTGCACTGCTGCCAAAAGTCATGGCGCTGGCCGCTATGGGATACAGTGATGCCGTTGCCGAAAATGCAGCTTTTATGTCGGCAGTGAATATTCATCGCGGAACCATTACCCACGACGCTGTCAAGCACGCTCTGGCAAGCAAATGATTACAGCGCTTGCGGAGCAGGCGCATTTGGCATGCATCGGTTTCGTTCATTCTGCGTGCTGGCACCAAAACTGACTTGAGCGGTGCACGGCCGACTTTTGCTCCTGCAAAGTCGGCATTTCCGCCCTCCATGGCGGTAAGACGCGCCGCCATTGGCCGGAGGCCAATGTAAGCCCAGAAAATGCAAGGAAATTACTCGGGCTGCGCCCTCGCCCTGCGGGTCAGCCTGTCGGCTGCTCTCTCGCAAGGCTCGAGTCGCAAATTTTCGCCAGTATTTTCTGGGCGTGCATCCAAATAGATAAGGATATCTATTTGGATGCCAGGGTAATAATAGGGTTGTAGCTCTGTCTTACATTTTAACAGTCTTACATTTTAATGCGGTCTTGAAATCGTAAAAATGCTATCTTTACAACCAGGTGCAGCGAGCCGATGTGCTATATCAGCGGGTTTTCGCAATCTGTCGTGAAAGGCAGGGCGACAGGATTTGGGCATTGGTTGCAAAACAAACCGCTTTTGGCTGTGGCTGTTATGGCCGGGCAAAATTCAAAGGAGACATCATGAGTGATTCATTAACGTTTGGCGCTATTTCTCTTTATATAAAGGAGAATGGTGTTGCGATAGCGACATTTTCACGCCCCCCGGTTAACGCAGTTTCACTTTCCGTTTATGAGGATATTGGCAGGTTTGCCGATCATGTGACCACAGATGCCGGTATCAAAGTGATTGTCCTCACGGCGCCAGAGGAGTCGCGAGCCTGGTGTGGCGGAGCCGATCTCAATGAGTTTAAGGGCATGACCGCTGAAAGAAGGAAAGAGCGCTATCAGTTTATCAATGCCCAGCTGCCGCGATTTCATCAAATCGACCGCCCGATGATTGCTGCGATCAAGGGCGCTACGGTGGGCGTTGGCGTGATGCTGGCCGGAATGTGCGATCTGCGGGTCGTCAGTGAAGACGCCAAATTCGCCTGTCCGGAGGTTGATTACGGATTGATTGGTGGCAGTGCCGGGTTATTTGCCACCTTGCGCATGCCAGAGGCGAAAGTGCGCGAGATGCTTTATACCGGCCGCAGTTTTACCGCGCGTCAGCTTGAATCGACAGGTTTTTTCAATTATGTCCTGCCTTCCGCTGCAGTGTTGCCGATGGCAATGGACTTGGCTGCACAGATTGCGAGCAAGAATATGCCCACATTGCGCGCCCGCAAGCTGGCTTCGCTGATGTGGGAAGGGTCGGAGTGGATGGATGCCTATCTGGAAGCTCAGGAGGCGTCTTCGTTTCTGGTCGAGGATGAAAAAAGCCAGGAGGCGGTGCTCGCCGCCCTGAAGCGGGGTCGAAAGTCATCTTGAGGTTTCCAGGCGGCGCTGATTGATTTTCTTTTCGTCACTCCCGGCTAGTCCGGAAATTGCACCAGTACAGGCTGAAATCTGAGTTTTGCGCGGGTATAACAGGCTTAAACGTCATTGCAGTTCGGTAACAGTTTGCTACCGGCTACGTTTGCCTGTTTTTCACTTGATCTCGCCCGATTTGAGCGCGCGTGCTCACTTCGACGTTGCTATGGCAGCGTTTACGCTCACGAGTACGCTCAAATCAGCCGATCTCGGCGCGAAAATTCAGGCAACTGGCGCAATTTCCGGGTTAACCAGCCAGAGTTCAACCCGCCTGGGTCCATGGGCGCCCACCTGGAGTGTCTGCTCGACATCCGCCGTCCGCGAAGGGCCGCTGATAAGGTGAAGCGCCCGGTGGTCGCCGAGGCTGAGGGTTTTCCACAGGTCGTCCTGAAAAGCGACAATCTGCTTTGTGTTGACAATGATCACCAGCTCCTCACTGAGAAACAGCATGGCGGAAGGGGCGTCTACACTGCGAATCGCCACTGTGCCTGTTTCGGCAATGGCTGCCACGGCTGATACCACACTGATTGCGGGTTTGTGGTAGTTGTTTGTCAGTCGTGACTCGGCGGTGCTCCAGTCCAGGCTGATAACATTCTTTTGTGGCGACAGCACTATGGGTAAAGGCTGTTGCGTTAGCCTGGTCACCAGCTGGCTGGGGTGGCTGCAGTCGTGAATGTCGAACAGGTTGCGGTTTGCCTGCTCTCGAAAAAAGCCCACAAAATCCCTGTCGATATTTGGTGGTACTGGCGCAGGCGCGGTTTTTTTCAGTGTTTGAAAACGCTGCTCAAGGGCTTCTCCCTGCAGGGATGACCTGCCCAGTCTTGCCGAAATAGCATCCATAACGGGGTTAGCGGCCATGATTTTTCCCCCGCTGTTGGCGCCACTGTTGCTGAAAGCTTTTCCCCTGGGGCGCAGCCAGATCTTTTTTCCTCAACCAGGCGCCAAGGCCCGGTAATTTGCGCAGATTGCCCTTTTTGCTGAACACCGTTTTGACAACAGCGGTGATTGTCGATGTGGTTCGGCGATAGGCGCGCGGGTGGCGCGCCAGGGTTATAAAACCCTTGATCAGCCAATAGGCCAAATTTTTATTCCCCTTGGCGATGGATTTGTGGCGCAACTTTCGCAGTAGTTTTGGCAGAGGAATCTTCACCGGGCAGACGTCCTCGCAGCGGCCGCAAAAGGTGCTGGCATTGGCAAGTTCAACGTCTTCGCTATTGTCCCGCAGCAGCGGAGTCAATACCGCCCCCATGGGGCCCGGGTAGACAGAATGATAACTGTGGCCGCCTACGGCCTGATATACCGGGCAGTGGTTCAGACAAGCGCCGCATTTGATGCACTGCAGCATTTCCTCAAACTCAGAGGCGAGTAATGTCGAGCGGCCATTGTCGAGCAGTACAACGTGAAACTGCTCAGCGCCGTCCAGATCCCGAGATCGTCTGGGGCTGTAAAAGGAAGTGTAAGTGGTAATGCTTTGGCCGGTGGCGCTGCGGGCGAGAACCCGCAGAATGGCACTGGCGTCTTCCCAGCTGGGCACCACCTTGTCGATGGAGGTGGTGATGATATGGGTTTTCGGCAAGCTGGCGGTCAGGTCGCCGTTGCCCTCATTGGTGCAAAGCACAGCAGTGCCGGTGTCGGCAATAAGTATATTGGCGCCGGTAATGCCTATGTCTGCATCCAGGTAGTGCTGGCGGATCATCTGTCTGGCTTCGTCGACAATGTCTTTTACAGACTCCAATGGGCGAGATCCGAGCGGGTGGCTGGTTTGAAAAAGGTCGGTGACTTGTTTTCGGGTTTTGTGAAGTGCAGGGGCTACAATATGGCTCGGCGGTTCTTTGGCAAGTTGTAAAATGTATTCGCCTAAATCCGTTTCCCTGGGAATAATTCCCGCTTGCTCCAGGGCATTGTTGAGATCGGCCTCTTCGGCAATCATGCTCTTGCCTTTTGTCGCCGTTTTGGCGTCGGCGGTTTTGGCGATGGCGACGACAATCTTTCGTAAATCCTCAGTGGTTGCAGCCCAGTGAACCCGCCCCCCGGCAGCAGTCACGCGGTTTTCAAAGATGGCGAGATAAACATCCAAATCTTTGAGGCTGCGTTGGCGCACTTCCTGTGCTTTTATCCGCAAAGCCTCAAAGTTGCTGACCTGAGCAATGGCATTGTGACGCTTGAGCACGAATCCTGGGCGCGCCTTGGCCATTGCCGCCTGCAGCACAGGATCGGCGATCGCCTTTCTGGAGCGGGCAATAAAGTCGTTGGCTGGGCTACTCATTTTTCCCGACCTATGCCGGGTTGATCAGTGCTGCCGGCAAGAAATTCGGCAATATGGCGCACTTCGGGCTGATGGTGCCCCTGGCGGCGCAGGTAACCGGCGATATTGAGCAGGCAGGGAAGATCGCCGCCCAAGAGTAGATCGGGATTGACGGCGAGAATATTTGCCGCTTTATCGGCGACCATTTTGTTGGCGATGTCCTCGAATTTGGTGCAAAAAGTACCGCCAAAGCCGCAGCAGACATCCGCGTTCGGGATGTCGTTGAAGGTCGCTGTTTGGTAACCCTGAGCCTGGGTTCGCGGTTGCCGATGAATACCAAGTTCCCGCAGGCCTGCACAGCTGTCGTGATAGGCGATATTTTTGCCTTCTTTGGCAGTGGGTGAAATCGGCGCGACCTGAAGAATATCGGCAAGAAATTGCGTCAGTTCATAGACCTTGGCGGCGAATCGGGTCGCATCGAGGAACTGCTCGCTATCGCGGAAAAGTTCCGGGTAATGGTTTTTAAGCATGCTGGCGCAGGAGCCGGAGGGTGCAACGATGTAGTCGACACCGGCAAAAGCATCTATGACTGAGTGCGCCAGTTGCTGTGTGTCTTCGCTCAAGCCGTTGTTGTAGCCGACTTGCCCGCAACAGCCCTGTGGTGGAACAACCACTCGGCAACCGGCATTTTCGAGCAGTTGGACAGCAGCAAAACCGACCGAGGGTCGGAACAAATCCACTGCACAGGTAACAAATAAACCGACAATGGGTTGGTTATTGATTTTTGCTGTCATGGCGCCACGGGGATTGGGTTTTCCGTAGTTTAACGTTTTTGACGGAACCGCCATAGGGCATCCATAGCCATGGGGTAGTCAATGAAGAACCTCGAGGGCAAAGCGGAATCAGTGACCGGGGGGTGGCAGCATAAAAAAAAGGCTATCCGATGGATAGCCTGAAGTCCCTAGCTGTAAAAATAGCCGCTCGGTTGAGCGCGGGAGGGGGTAGAAAACGGGTCTGGATCAGCCTTTGGTTGTTCTCGGTGCTCTGGCTGTGTTGGGGGTTGTTCTTGTGGTGGTTTTTGCGACTGTGCCTGTGGTCGTTTTGGCCGCTGCGGGTTTCGCAGTT
>JBFXIU010000138.1:0-8774 GCA_050175615.1 Porticoccaceae bacterium
GCAAAAACTATCAAAAGGGAGTTTGTTTTTAGAATCCAAGTGTTGTTTAAAGGGTTTCTTTACAGACTGACTGGTGCCCCGAACCGGACTCGAACCGGTACAGCCAAAGGCCGAGGGATTTTAAATCTCTGACCTGTACTTTGAGTAACTTTGATGTAGCAAGAAGGATTGCTAATATTCAACGGGTTAGCTATCATTTTATCCCTAGTTGTTTGGAATAGTTTTTATTTGACCTGCTACATATACGCTACATATCAGGCCGAATAATGCGGGGGATAAAGCATTGAAACTCGACAAGACCAGCATCGAAAAACTGGCAGTTTTGGACGCCAAACAGGTGGTGTATTGGGATGACGAAATAAAAGGCTTTGGTCTGAGGGTATCACCCGGCGGGGCCAAGACCTTTTTCTATCAGGGCAGGCTCAAGGGCAAGTCATTCAAGATGACCATTGGACGGTATGGCAAGCTGACAGCAAAGCAGGCCAGAGATGAGGCCAAGCGCGTTGCAGCAATGGTAGAGCTGAACCAAGACCCAAGACAGGCTAAGGAACCCAAGAGCGCACCCGTTACGTTTGGCGAGGTGATGGATCAGTATGCCGCCTATCTGGAAAAGCGGGGCAAGGTATCGGCCAGAGCGGTTGCCAATACTCTGCACAAGTGGATCAGGGATGAATTCCCGAAAGTCTGGAACAAGCCTGCTGCACAGGTGAGCATTGACGATTGCATGAAGCCGATCGACTACCTGACCGAGAACGATAAGGGCCGCACTGCTGACAAGGTACGCAGTTATATGGTGTCGGCCTTCAAGATGGTTATCAATGCGCGTGGCCGTGTTGGTGTGCCTGAGCGGTTTCGGCATATCGGCATCAAGGCTAACCCGGCGGCAGGCATTGAGAAGCCGGAGGGGGCTTCACAGGCGCGTGATAGGGCATTGTCCGTGGCTGAGTTCCGTGCGTACTGGAAGCGCCTAGAATCGCTGCCTGAGCCTGATAGAAGCCTAGCCAAGCTGCACGTTCTGACCGGAGGCCAGCGCCAGAAACAGCTTGCTCGGGTTACGTTCTCCGACATTGACCGCGATCAGGGCGGCATGGTGATCCTCGACTATAAAGGCAAGCGAGCACAACCCCGGCGGCATCATGTTCCGCTGCTGCCTGAGTGCCTGGAGATGATCGACTCCATTAGCTCCGGGCCGTTCGTGTTCAGTGCGAGCGGGGGCAAAACCGCCATTACTGACAGGTACTTGAACGACATTGTTAGCGTTGTGCGTGAACAAATGGAAAAGGCCGGGGAGCTGGAAAACGGGGCGTTTACCGCTGGCACTATCCGCGCCACCATAGAGACCAGACTAGCCAAAGCACCATACTATGTGCCAAAGGAGATCCGGGCACAGTTGCAGAGTCATGGCTTAGGTGGTGTTCAGGACAAGCATTACCTTCACGATGAATTTCACGATGAGAAGGTTGCAGCACTGCTGAAGCTGAAGCAGTTGCTTATGGATGAGGAGGTGCAGGCATGAGCAAGGTTACAGAAAAAGAAGTCAGAGCAATTCTGGAGTACGCAATCAGCCAAAGAGAACCGGAAGCGGCAAGAGTTGCGATCAGTGTTGCTATGGCCGATGGCGTTGAGCTTCACAAGATGACAGACCTGCACTTTTCTCTGATGTTGCTGCTGGCTGCGCCTGAACCTGAAAAGCGGGGGAGGCCAAAAGATCCCGATGCTGAAATGTATCTGTACTATCTGAATCTGGCTTGCAAAATCAGGGCGCAGATTGATGGAAAGAGCTTTTCATATACATGGGCTGCCTATTGCGATCATCGTGCAAGGCCAAAGGCCACAGATGATGAATTGTGGCGTTGTGCTGCCATTTTGGAGCACCTGAGCCTGAGAGACTGGAAAGGGGCAAAGACGGCAATGCAGGTTTTTCAACTAACCCTGCAGGATCTGCAGCCATTCAAGTTGTGAAGAAATACCCACCTTTTTGTTGTCTCATGGTGAGCGCCTAGAAAAAGAGAAATTGGCCTTGTTCAAACTTGAGTGAGGCCAATGCAATGCAAACCCTGACAACTTCAAACAACGCTGATGTTTCTATGGTCAGCGTTCCCCGCCTGATGGATCAACGCGATCTGGCTAACTATCTGGGCAAGTCTACCGCATGGTGTGAGCGTGCTCGCTGGGCCGGTGAAGGCCCCCGTTTCATCAAGCTGGGGCGGCATGTTCGTTATCGTGCTGATGATGTGCTGGCATGGATTGATGCCAATGCACGCACTTCCACAACTGAGGAGGTGTGAGGGCATGAACAAAAAAGGAACAGCGCTGGCTGCAACCAGCGCTATGAACAAGAAAGGCGGAAGTCAGATTGTAACACAGGGCCGCGTCCTGTCTGAATATCGCTCGCAAATGGGCGGCACGGATATTGTGAACCGTGCCATTGCTTCACGGCGCTATGCTAGAAAGGGTCTGCTGAAAGCCGGTTACACCCCGGAAGAGGCTGATGCAATGCTGTACCGCATGGGCTACCGGACGGGGGGCGAGGCATGACCAAGCTAACCCACCCGTTTTTTATAGACTCTGAGGGCCAGCTAATCAGGAGCACCGGCCATTATGGTGAGATGGCTGCAACCTTCACCGAGCATTTGTCGCAACGCTTTACCAGCCCTGAGCAGATCATTTCAGAGCGTTTTGGTGAGCTTCAGGCCGCCGCCGCTTCCATTGGGGCATTGCTGGATGCCGTGCCGGTCATGGATGGAGCGCCGCACTATCTACCGAACAACAAGGGCCAGCGCAACAAACAGCACGGCTACTTTGCCGAGTTCGTGCAAGCCAAGGACGGGGCGATCATTCCCCGCGTGACATTCCATACCTTCAAACAGGGCGGGCATACTGAGGCATGGTATCCGCGTGATGATCTTTGGAAGGAGTGGGAGCAGGCAAAGGAAAGCGGCACGGCACCTGCTGCCGATCCTGAGCGGTTGAACCAGTACCAGGCTAAAGCGGAAGCGATGAAAGCCGCCGCTGATGCCAAACGCGCCGCACTGGAAGCGGAAGCCAACAAGGGACAGACCGCCGCCGCTCAAGCGGCACGGATAGCATGGGCGATGGCTTCACCGGCTGACCAGCATGAATACCTGAGCCGGAAGCAGATCACCGGCCAAGGTCTGAGAGTGGCAGACGAAAAACAGACAGCGCGACTATGGAGCAGGCAGGGCGGGGAGTGGATCGAAGATGCGACCGTCTGCAATAAAGGGGATCTACTGATCCCCCTTTTCCATAGTGGCGAGCTGGTGAACCTGCAGCGAATCACCCCAGAGGGCAAACGCTTCATTATGGGCGGCCAAACAGCCGGGGCGTTCCACCGCATTGAAGGGGCCGCACCGGCCTTTATCGCTGAAGGGTATGCTACCGCCGCCACCGTTGCCGAAATCACCGGCAGGGCCGTTATATGCGCCTTCAGCGCCGGTAATATGCCAGCCGTTGCCGAGATCCACAAAAGCGAATCCCTGACAGTGGCGGCTGACAATGACCCGGCAGGCATCAAGGCCGCGACCAATGCAGGCCTTCCGTATATCGCCCCACCTGCTGACGGCCAAGACTGGAACGACTACGCCAACCAGAACGGCACGGAAGCCGCTTTGATGCTGCTGCAGCAAAAGCCGGAGCCGGTAGTGGGGGCGCTTATCAACGGCTGGGACATGGCTGACGATGCAAGCGCCCCGAGCTTCCTGATTGATGGCATTCTTGAAGAGGACGCAAACGGCATTATTGGCGGGGCGTCTATGACCTACAAGTCATTTATCGTTTTGCGCATGGCGTGGAGTATCTGCACCGGGGAGGCCTTCATGGGCCGCAAGGTATTCAGGCCGGGGCCGGTGGTCTATGTGTGCGGGGAAGGCCAAGGGGCGATAATGCGCCGCCTGAAGGCGCTCAAGCTGTTTTTTGATAGCACACCTGACCATCCTATATACGTCATTGGCGATGGCGTGAACCTTGCCAGCCCCGAATCTATGGAGGCCCTTCAGCGCCGCATTACTGACGCTGCACCCGTTCTGGTGATCTTTGACACCTTTGCCAGCATATCCGGTGGCGCTCAAGAAAATGACAACTCAGAAGTGGGGGCCGTGCTTAACCTGGCACGCGATACCTGCAGAGCCGTGGGCGCTTCCTCGCTGATTGTTCACCATTTTGGCAAGGACTCAGAAAAGGGCTTTCGGGGCGCGTCCGCTTTCGTCAATAACGTGGACTTTGCTTTTACAGCAAAGAAAATCGGCAGTCAGATCACCGAGTTGGCGTGTTATAAGATGAAGGACGGGGAGCACTTCAGCCCGATCACAATGGCTGCTGAAGTTGTGCCGCTGGGCATCCATGACCAAAACGGCAGGGAGTCGACTTCCCTTGTCGTGATTCAGACAGAAAGGGCCAAGACACCGGGCAACGATCAGGACAGCGAGAAGGGTACGCACGCCGATCGAGCTTATGCCGCACTGGTGAGGCAGTGGCGTAAGCAGGTCGAAACGCTAGAAGCAGGCGGCAAGATGGCAGAAAATCCGCTTGTTACTTACTCTGACTGGAAGGAAGAAGTCGACAAGCTGCAGGCAAAAATCAATCTTTCGAAGGAAGCCGGAAAGCTGGTCAAGGCCGGAAGGATTGAGCGAATAGAAGGCAGGGCAACTGGTGGTCAATTCAGGCCGCGAATACCCGCCGATGATGCGGAATGACCCAGCGATACCGGCCCCGGCAAGGGGCCTTTTTTGTGCCCAAAATCTCAATACCTTTTCCGATACCATCCAAAAACTGATACCAGGTATTGAGATGGTATCGTATCGGCTGCAGGCCCCGCCATTGCTGGCGATACCACGGTATCAGAAACGGTATCCAACCCAATACCATACCCCGGCAAGCCTATAGGCTGCCGGTGGTATCGGGGGAGTATCGGGGAGGGATTGAAGGAGGAAAAAGAGGCTCAAGAAGAAGCAGAAAAGTGACCCGCTCCACCGTTCCATTGAGGCAGAGACAATAACGCAGCCTGCAGGCTAAAAACGACCTGCTACCCCCGTCTAAATCAAGCCGATTCAAAGCCCGTCATGGATATAATATCCCTGTCCGTGTTATTCAAAGCCCCGTGTTATATAGCCTGCAGACTTGTTGGGTTAAAATATGTAGCAAATAGGTAGCAACTACCCCCGAGAAAGGGGGTATATACAGGGCCGCAGTGCATGGGATCAAAGCGCAAAACAGTACCGCAGGACTATACCCCCGGCTTCATGCAACAGCTTGATGCTCGCACTGGCGTGGCTCAAGCGTTGCAAATGCGCTTTGCTGCACTGACTGACGATCTGGGAGGCAGTGACGCCCTAAGCTATCAGCAACGCAGCCTGGTTGAAAGGGCGCTTTGGCTGGAATACTGGCTGCAGCAACAGGAGATTCAGTTAGCAACCGGGGCTGACTTCGATGCAGGCAAATGGACGCAAGCCTGCAACGCCCTGCAGGGCATCTATTCCAAGCTGGGCCTTCACCGATCTGCCAAGGATGTGAACCTGTCGAGCTTCATTAAGTCGAGGTCTGAGCAGTGAACGTATTGCAGGCGATGCAGACCCCGGAGCTGTTCGGCGATACCTTCACCGGGGATAGCTGGGAGGCGTGGCGTGCTGTTCTGTCCGGCGCGTTCGCTCTACCAATGGACGATAACCGCCTGGCACTGTTCAAACAGCTATCAGGGGGCCGTGAGCCGCCTTCTGAGCGCGTTCGGGAGTTGTGGTGCGTAGCTGGCCGCCGTTCTGCAAAGTCCCACACAGCCGCAGCCGTGGCGGTCTACATGGCCACTATCGGCGCTGAGCTGATGGGCCTGACTAATCGACTGTCACCCGGTGAGCGTGGCACCGTTGCCCTGCTGGCCACCGACCGCAGCCAGGCTAAAACTCTGCTGCACTATATCCGGGGCATCCTTGAAGGTTCGCCGCTGCTGTCCGGCATGGTGGTCAAGTCTAATACTGAGTCCATCGAGCTGAACAACCGCACCGTGATTGAGATCAGCACGGCCAATTACAAGGCGATCCGTTCTCGCTCATGTTTGGCGGTTTTGATGGACGAAATGGCGTTTTTTCGTTCGGAGGACACAAGCGAGGCCAGCGACAAGGAAATTTACCGCGCTGCTGTACCGGCATTGGCCACAACTGATGGCCTGTTAATCGGTATCTCAAGCCCCTATGCAAAGCGTGGTCTGTTGTATGAGAAGTACCAAAAGCACTACGGGGAGGACAGCCCGCGCGTGCTGGTGGTGAAGGGATCAACCCCGGACTTCAACCCGACCATCAACCCGGAGATTATCGCCGCTGCCGTTCAGGATGACCCCGAAGCGGCAAAGACCGAATGGCTCGCAGCCTTCCGCGATGGCGTGGCATCATTCATCGAACGGGAAATAGTGGAGTCCTGCACTCGACCGCGACCGCTGCAGATACCGCCCCGGCCTGACCTGCAGTACACGGCCTTTGTTGACCCTGCCGGTGGTGGTGAGTCTAACCGCTCGGACGAGTTCACTATGTCTATCGGCTACCGGGACGAAGCCAAGCGCGTCATTGTGTGTGGAGTCTGGGGCCGGAAGGGTTCACCCGCTGAGATCACCGCCGAATATGCGCAAATCCTCAAGGCATACAACTGCACTACAGCCTATTCAGACCGCTATGCCGGTGCGTACCCGGTGGAGGCATTCGCCTCGCACAATATCACCCTGCGCTATACCGACCGCAACCGCTCGCAGTTGTACGGGGAGCTGCTGCCAATGCTCAACACCGGCCAGATCGAATTGCCACCCGATGACCGGCTAACAGGACAACTGGCCAGCCTAGAACGCAAGCCCGGACGCCTGCAGGACATAATCGACCATGCACCTGGCTCGCATGATGACAGATCTAACGCCGTTGCAGGGCTTGCCTACCATGCAGGCGTGGCAAACCGCGCCCCGATCCATATCAACGTAACTTTTGCCGTATGAGGGCACCGAAAATGCGTAAATCAGACTTTCAAAACATGACACCCGAACAGGCCGCAGCTGCTCAACGTGGCTACTCCACCAAAGCCGCCAAACTGCCCGAGCTGAAACTAGGGGAGCGGTTGTTCAAAAACTCCACTGATTCATGGTTTAAGGGCATTCAGGGCAAGGCCGGACAGCATTTCGAGGATGCCGCCCTGCTGGAAGCCAAGCTTGCCCACCGTGGAATGGCTGACGGCTGGCACTCGCTCGAACAGCTACGCCAGAACCGCAACCCGAACGACACCCCCGCCGCGCATATCAACAAAGTGGTAAAGGCCACGGATGCGCTGGTGAGTAGCGTGGCCAAGCGTAACGACCGTGCCATTGCTCGCATCAACGACCGCCGCGCGGCTATTCAGCGTGAGATCACAGAACGGCTAGGTCTGGACACCCACCGCCCTGACGCTGCTGAGATCCGTTCCGTGTTGCGGGCCATGCCGGATGACAAGCGTAACGCCGCGATCATGCAGGCCGCGACCAATGGCGATGCGGCTATCCTGTCCGCTATCTGGCAAAGCGAGTCGATTCTGACCGGCATCCCCGGCGACCGTCTGGACGCCATACGCAATATGGCCGTTAAACAACATGCAGGTGATCTGCTCGAGCTAGACGCCGCACTGAATGACAGTTACGACCTGCTGCAAAAAGCGTTTATGGATTCGCTCGACCTGGCGGACACCGCCGCCGGTGGCCCTGATGCCGCGCGTAAGTTCGCCGCCGATGCCGAAGCGGCAGACCTGGCGGCTGCAGGTTTTCAGGCGGCACTCAACAGCTAACCCAACAATGGCCCGAATCCCTTCCGAAGTCTGTCTATAGTCACGGGGAGGAGGGCCACCCATTGAGGCCATGCCATGAAGCTGATGCTGATTTTTGACGATCTGGGCCGGTTGATGATGGCTGAGCAAGTCGGTACGGGTCTGCTGGTGTTCAGGCACGACAACGAGAGCCAAGAGGCGTTTATGATCCGTGTGCGTGAACAGATGGGGCTTGATGCTGACCCCGAGCCGTTTTGACTCTGCAGGTTTGATAGTTAAAATCTATTGGCACGGCAATTGCTAAGCATTGGATTGTTGCACGGCAATCTATTTTAGATTCAGTCAGATGGATGGAACGCAAAAATCATGCCTGATTCATTGTTGCCTGAATTGCCATTGTTTGAGTCTATCGACCCTGCAGGCGCTGAACGTCTATGGCGGTCTGTTCTAGCCGCGCTGCTGCAGGACGGTTGCCGACACTGGCAAGGTCTGTCACCGTACAAGCCGAACATTCCACCGCATGAGCAGGAACAGGCATTCGATGACCTATGCAGAGTGGGGCCGATGCTCCGGCACGTCTGCAGCTTCACCGGGCATGATCCTGATGCTGTATCGGAAGCGTTTATCCGGTGGTGTGAAGAGCTGGGGTAATAGTACGGGATACATATCGGACGATATGTATCAAAGCTGGTGCCTCGGGCCGGACTCGAACCGGCACGACCAATAAGGTCAGGAGATTTTAAGTCTCCGGTGTCTACCTATTTCACCACCGAGGCAAAAAAAGTGCCCGCTACATAACCGCTACATATTTTCCGGCGGCTTTCCTAAATCCCTTTGGTTTCAAGCAGTTACGCGGCACCGCTGGGATATTTTAAATCCCTTGTGTCTACCAATTTCACCATCGGGGCTTTGCGCGCTGATTAAGGGCTTGGTCTTTTCAATCAAAGCGTTGAGCGCGCATTCTCCCGTTGCTTGAATAAAAAGTCAAACGAAAT
>JBFXIU010000139.1:0-8717 GCA_050175615.1 Porticoccaceae bacterium
GTTCGTCACGCATGCTGGCGGCGGCTTCGTCGCCGGCATCGGTGACCGTGAGCAGGCGGGCCTGCTCCGGGGCGAGCCATGTGGGCAGGGCTCCGGCAAAATTCTCCACCAGGATGCCGATAAAGCGTTCAAGCGAACCCATGATGGCCCGGTGCACCATGACCGGACGATGGCGCTCGCCGTCCTGACCCACGTAGGTGAGGTCGAAACGCTCGGGCAGGGTGAAGTCCACCTGTATGGTAGAACATTGCCATTCGCGGCCAATGCAGTCCAGCAGGCGCACGTCGATTTTCGGACCGTAAAACGCGCCGTCGCCCTCGTTGATGGTGTAGGGCAGACCGGCTTTTTCCACAGCCTGCACAAGGGCGCTGGTGGCCATTTCCCACGCTTCGTCCGTGCCTATGCTGCTCTCGGGCCGGGTGGACACAGCCACCTTGTATTCAAAGCCGAAGAGGTGCATGAGGTCGCGGATAAGATGGATGACTTCAAGGATTTCGCCTTCAAGCTGTTCCGGGGCGCAGATGATGTGGGCGTCGTCCTGGGTGAACTGGCGCACGCGCAAAAGCCCGTGCAGCACGCCGCTTTTTTCGTGGCGGTGCACAACGCCAAGCTCAAAATAGCGCTGCGGCAGGTCGCGGTAGCTGTGCAGCTCGTTGCCGTAAATGAGCATGTGCGCAATGCAGTTCATGGGCTTGACGCCGTAGGCGTCTTCCTCAATCTGGGTGAAATACATGTTTTCGCGGTAGTGGTCGTAGTGGCCGGACTTCTGCCACGTTTCCACGCGCAGAAGCTGCGGACCCTGCACGATGTCATACCCGCGCTTGAGGTGCTCCTTGCGCCAGAAGTCCTCAAGAATGGTGCGAATGAGCATGCCCTTGGGCAGCCAGAACACCATGCCGGGGGCCACGTCTTCCTTGAAGGTGAAGAGCGAAAGTTCGCGTCCCAGCTTGCGGTGGTCGCGGCGTTTGGCTTCTTCCATCATCTTCAGATAGGCGGCAAGGGCTTTTTCGTCCGCAAAGGCCGTGCCGTAAATGCGCGACAGCATGCGGTTTTTTTCGTCGCCGCGCCAGTAGGCGCCAGCCACGCTCATGAGCTTGGAGGCCTTGGCAAAACCCGTGTGCGGCACGTGCGGGCCACGGCACAGGTCTGCAAAATCACCGCAGGTATAGACCGACACCGTGTCGGCGTCGATGCCTTCAATGATTTCAACCTTATAGTTCTCGCCCAGAGCCTTGAAGCGCGCCACGGCATCGGCCTTGGACAGCACTTCATGGGTGAAAGGCTCGCGCGCGTTGGCAATGCGCTGCATTTCAGCTTCAATGGCGGGAAAATCTTCGGTGGAGAAGGGCTTTTCAACGTCAAAGTCGTAGTAAAAGCCGGTATCGATGGAAGGCCCGATGGTGACCCTGGCAGTGGGGAAGAGTTTTTTCACCGCCGCAGCCATGACGTGCGCGGTGGAGTGGCGGATCATCTGCAGACCTTCGGCCGAATCGGCGTACACGGGCTCGAGGTCTTCACACCCGGCGGGAACCGGAGAAGAGAGATCAAGCAGGCCCTCAGCGCCGCCAAGCGCGCGGGCAGCCACGACGGCCTTGAACCTTTTGCCGCTCAAGGCTTTCTGGAGCACGGAGGCCACGCTGTCGCCAGCCTGCCCCTCAACCATTTGCCCTTCCACACGGACTTCCATGAAAAACTCCTTAGCGTGGCCGGGGGCGCTGTCCGGCCAGACGAAAGGCCAAAATAAAATGGGGAGGTAAACCTCCCCACTGCGCCGATACCGGTCATTCGGCCATCTTTCGATAACCTGTGCTATGGGCGGGGCCAAGGCCTTCCGCCGTTAAGGGGAATCAACCCCAAAGTTTCTTTTGGTAGGAACGAACAGACTTGAACTGTTGACCCCTTCCGTGTCAAGGAAGTGCTCTAGCCACCTGAGCTACGCTCCTACATGAGGCAGAGGGTTATATAGCCACTCCTTACCCGCCCGTCAACAATTTTTTGTCCTTTTTCGCATTTTATTCGGGCAATCCGCAGTGTTTGCCCCGAGTTGCGCTGATAACGAGCTCCTGGAGATGCGGTGCGCGCGCCGGAAATTCAACGACGGCATGTGCGGATATGGGCCAGCCGCCTGTACACGTGCGTATGTCGAAAATTCGCGCGCGGGCCGTGATCGTTGCGGATATGTCAGGTTAGAGGTAACTAGTCGGTAAAGGATGATGTTCCGGGCGCAAAGCCAGCGCTGCCGCGCATATGGGCAGTCTACGGCTTGCCAAGATTCGCGGCAGGCAAACAGTCTTAAAACATAGGAATTCAGTATGGGAAATGGCATGGGAATTATTAGGGCCATCTGCACCAGTGCCCAAAAAGGCACTGCCAAAAAGACCGTTCCGTCCGCCACCCTTGTGGTGGAGCACGGCATTGAGGGCGACGCGCATGCAGGCAAGTGGCATCGTCAGGTCAGTCTGCTGTCCTGGCAGGCCATCGAGGATTTCAAGGCCAGGGGAGCCATTGTTTCGCACGGCTGTTTTGGCGAGAACCTTATTGTGGACGGCATCGACTTCGCGGCCCTGCCCGTGGGCACGCGCCTGTCCTGTAACGAGGTTCTTATGGAAGTGACGCAGATAGGCAAGGAGTGCCACAGCCACTGCCAGATATTTCACGCCATGGGTGACTGCATCATGCCCCGGCAGGGCGTGTTCGCCAAGGTTCTGCACGGCGGGTTTGTGCGGCCCGGTGACGAGATGCTTGTGCTGCCCGCCGAAGCGTGAGCTGGCGCGGGGCGGTAAGTCGATAGGATGCGGCTACTGCCACGCCGGTTGCAGCGGGAGCCGGGGCGCTCACGTCCTTCCATTTTTCCACTCAATGGCCGTAGCCGCAGTCTCATCACGCAAGGGGAAGTTGACATGCCCCTTGAAGTGGCGTTTCTTATTTCCCTAGTAGACCAGATCAACTAGAGCAGTTTACGAATGAAATGAGTTAAATGCTCTAGTTGGGACGCCATGCGCGCATTCTTGAGCCTGGTCGCTGTCTGCATGCTTGCGGTTGGATTGATATCTGCGTGTGCACATCAAGCGGCATACGCTTTGGGACGTTTTATTAGAGCAATTTCTCTTTGAAAATGCTCTAACAGAAGGGGGCAATGTGGCGGCAAGGGAAAAAATGGCGACAGGTGCACGTCTTCGCGGCATCTTTTCTGTTCTGACTCTGATGGGCGTCAGCGGACTCTTGATTCTGATGGCTGCAGGCTTGTCCGTGGCAGGCGAAGTCTGGCATGTGGGTACATGGAAGACCGCGCAGACCATACAGCCTTTTTTGTATGAAAAATATGCGGCGCCGACGAATCCTGGCCTCAAGGTTGACGTGCGCCCCTTCACCAATCCTGCCGATCAAAAATCCGCACTGCTTGCGGGCAGCCTCGACATGACAGGCACCACGCTGGCTCTGGCCATTCAGGCCGCTTCACGGGGTGAGCCTGTCAAGCTTGTGGCAACGCTGGGCAACAAGTGCTCGGCGCTTGTGGTGGCCAAGGATGGGCCCATAAAAAGCGCCAGCGACCTCAAGGGCAAGCGCATCGCCTACGTTCCCGGCACCATGCACGAAATCTTGCTGCGCGAAGTGCTGCACCGTGAAGGCATTGACCCTGATCGCGACGTCACGCTCATGCGCATTGATTTTTTTGATATGGGCACGGCTCTGGCCAAGGGGAATGTGGACGCCTTTTTATCTGGCGAGCCCTTTCCCACGCAGGCCGTGATGCAGGGATACGGGCGTATTCTGGCCTATCCCTATTATGGCGACAGCATAGGGACCATCAACAGCGGCATGCTCATGCGCGAAGACTTTATACAGGCGCACCCGGATAAGGCCCTGCGGATGGTAGCCGCGCACAAGGCCGCCACACAGGCTTTGACCGCGGACAAAAAACTCTGGCTGGATACGGCAGCCAGCCTGTTCGGCGTCGATAGGGCCCTGCTGGAAGCTTCTGCTGGCAATATCGAACTGGTTTGGGACATGGACGATGCGTTCATGCGTCAGTTGGCGGCATTGGGCGCGCGCATGAAAAGTCTCGGCATCATTGCCCAGGAACCGGATTACGCCAAGCTTGTTGATCGCAGCTTTGTGGATGCCCTGCGGGCCGATTCTGCCAATCATGAATGATGGCAGGGGGGCGCGAATCCTGCCCTGGTGCCTTCCGCTGCTGTTGCTGGCGCTATGGTGGGGAGCCGCGGCATTTCGGTTGATGCCGGAATGGCTGCTGCCTTCACCTGCGGGGGTGGCGCGCACCATGTTCGCATATGTGGCTGGAAACCCATCCGTCCCCTATGGCGGGCGCTTTTGGAGCGACGCCGCCGCAAGTTTGTGGCGAGTTGCCTGCGGATTCACGCTGGCTGCCATACCTGGTCTGATTTTAGGGCTCTGGTCGGGCAGAAGCGCGACAGTAGCGCGCCTGCTGTCTTTTTCCATCAACGGCGTCAAGTCCGTTCCCGGCATAAGCTGGCTGCCGTTGGCGCTCATCTGGCTGGGGGTGGGCTTTATGACCACCGTCAGCCTCATAGCCCTGGCGGGATTTTTTCCGATATATTTCAGTGCGGCAGCTGCGGCCGCGTCTGTGCCGCAAAATCTGATAAATGCGGGCCGCATGCTCGGTCTTTCACGCGTGAAGCTCTTTGCCAAGGTGATCCTGCCGTGGAGCATGCCGCAGATATGCGCGGGTTTGCGGGTGGCGCTTGGCATGAGTTTCGCCTATCTGGTGCTGGGGGAACTTACCGGAGTGCCGGACGGCCTGGGCGCGCTTATTATGGATGCCCGCATGAATGGCCGTGTGGACGTGCTTTTGAGCGGCATTGTGCTCATAGCCGTGCTGGGGGGCATTTGTGACGGTCTGCTTGTCCGGTTTTTATCCAGGCTGCCGGGTGTGGTGAAATGAAGGAATATTTCCGTTGCAGGGGCCTGCGGAAAAGTTATGGCCCGCATATTGTTTTGCCCGGCATTGACATAACGCTTGGGCAGGGCTCCATAACTGCGCTCATCGGAGCCAGCGGTTGCGGGAAAAGCACGTTTCTGCATGTGGTGGCAGGGTTTGTGCCGATGGACGCCGGGGCCATGCTGCTTGAGGGCGTTCCCTGTGGTGAACCCGGCCCGGACAGGGTTATGGTATTTCAGGACGACGCGTTGTTGCCGTGGCTGAATGTCAGGGAAAACGTGGAATTGGGCCTGAAAACTGCGGGGATGGCTCATGCGATGCGGCAGGAGCGGGTGCGGCACATCCTGATGCAGGTGGGGCTGGAGCCATGGGCCAATGCCTTGCCTTCGGAACTTTCGGGAGGGATGCGGCAGCGGGTCGCCTTGGCGCGCACGCTGGTGCTTCGCCCAAAGCTTTTGCTTCTTGACGAACCCTTTGCCGCCCTGGACGCCATTACACGCTCGCGCATGCAGCGCCTGCTGGCGGATCTGCAACTCCAGACCGGCGTTACGGTGCTGCTGGTCACGCATGACGTTTCGGAAGCCTGCCTGCTGGCGGACACCATACACCTTATGGGAACGGGACGCGGCATTGTGGAGACGTGGACGGTTGCAGCGCCCCGCCCGCGAGATCCCGATGATCCTGCCTTTGCGCAATTGAAGGTGCAAATCCGCGCCAAGCTGGAAGCCCTGGCTGAGCCCGTGTTGTGAATATGGCAAAATAAGGCTTGTCAGTTGCGTGAAGTGTTACAGTGGGTACTTGAGATAATCATCCCCTTTTTAGTAGCTCTTCAACGTAGAGCCTATGCCGCCGAACTTGGCTCGCCATTTGTAAAAAGACGCGCGACTCATGCCGTGCTCACGACAAAGTTTGGGAACCGGTACCCCATTTTTGGCCTGCTTTAAAATCACCAAGATTTGACTGTCCGTGAATCGTGACTTTTTCATCGTAATATCTCAAGATTGCTTATTTTCGGAAATTCTACTTTGAAATATTACTTTTTTCTTGGGGGATTACCATATGATGACTAATCAGTTATTTTATAATATATTGCACTAACTTATCCACATAAATAATAACTTAAATATTGGCTCTGGGGGATTCACTAATGAAACAGCTAGGTCGCGCCTTTTATCATAGCTCAATTGCCAATTTTATTAGTGAGTCACGCTCAAACATTTTAGGGGTATTGGCAGAGAATAATCATTTTGAATTATCCCAAGAGCAACGAAGTGCCTGGTTATCTGAGATAAATATTTTGCAACAAACCTTACAGCCATATACTGGCTATATTTTATTTGAATATGTAATTCCTAGAATGGGGAAGCGTGCTGACGTTATTCTTCTCATTCAGCAAAGCATTTTTGTAGTCGAATTCAAAGTAGGTTCGCATCGTTTTGACAAACAAGCTTCGGATCAGGTGATGGACTACGCACTGGACCTAAAGAACTTCCATGCTGGGAGCCAACATCGCAATATTTATCCTATCCTAATTGCCACGAGTGGAACTCCATTGACGGAACAAAAAATTGTTCTTAGCGATGACGGAGTTTGTGCTACTTTATTTGGTACGCCCGAAAATCTGGCAAATTTACTATGGCGCTGCCTGGCTGAAGAATGTGACGACAGTATAACATGGCAAAAGGTGTGGGCAAGTTCAGGCTATCATCCCACGCCAACAATAATCGAAGCTGCTCAAGCCCTTTACGCAGGGCACTCGGTAGCAGAGATTAGTCGTAGCGATGCTGGCACCATCAATCTGTCTCAGACAACAGAGGCAGTCAAAGCTATCATCAACCAAGCAATGACGCAGCATAGAAAATCTATTTGCTTTATTACAGGAGTCCCAGGAGCTGGAAAAACTCTGGCAGGTTTGAATATTGCGAGTGCCTGGCAAGATCCAAAGAATCAACAACATGCGGTTTTTCTTTCAGGTAATGGCCCCTTGGTGAGTATTCTACGCGAAGCCTTAAGTCGCGATGAGCACGAAAGAACAAAGCAGTCTGGCCTGAAAAAAAATAAAAAAGAGTGTGAACGAGAAACAGCCGCCTTCATTCAAAATATTCACCATTTTCGCGATGATATGCTTCGTTCTGATGACGCACCTATTGAACATGTTGTCATATTTGATGAAGCACAGCGCGCCTGGGATAAAGAACAGGCTAGCTCATTTATGCAACGAAAGCGCGGGCTCGCTGATTTTTCCATTTCAGAACCGGAATTTTTGCTTTCAGCGATGGATCGCCATCAAGATTGGGCTGTGATCATTTGTCTCATTGGTGGAGGGCAAGAAATAAACACTGGGGAAGGCGGTATAGGGGAATGGTACCAAGCTCTGCGCGACAGATTTACAGGCTGGCAAGTATGGGTTTCTCCCAACCTAACTGACAGTGAATATCTAATAGGAACATCAGGAAAGACGCTTCTGGATATTAAGAGCAAAGAATGGAAGCCAGAGTTGCATCTTGCAACGTCGGTGCGATCTTTTCGCTCTGAAAAAGTTTCTACCCTCGTCAAATCGCTTCTGGATATAAACCAAACTGAAGCACAGCTCTTACTAAGTGAAATCAGCGATAAATATCCTTTAGTATTAACCCGTGATTTAGATGTGGCTCGCCACTGGCTTAAGAGCCATGCGCGTGGCACAGAAAGATATGGCATCATAGCCAGTTCTGGGGCTCAACGATTGAGGCCTCTTGGTATAGACGTTAAAAGTAGCATTGATGAAATTAGCTGGTTCCTTAACAATAAAGGAGACGTACGGTCTTCTTACTATCCGGAGGTGGTTGCCACAGAATTTCACATCCAAGGTCTCGAGTTAGACTGGACAGCCCTTGTGTGGGATGCAGACTTACGTTTTATCAATGGCAATTGGGAATACTGGCAGTTTAGAGGTTCTTCTTGGCAAGCGATTCGTAGTGAGCCTAACCAACGGTATTTAAAAAATGCCTATAGAGTCCTTTTGACACGCGCACGGCAAGGTATGATTATCGTTGTCCCTAAGGGTAATGACAACGATCATACGCGGCCTCTGAAATTCTATGATGAAACATACAACTATCTGTCAGAACTAGGTATTAAAGAAATTTAAATCATTTTATCCAAAATGCCTAACTGCTAGAAGGCAGATGTATTACATGACTAACAAAACAGATCGTCTAAGGTCATTTTCTTTCAGTTCCTCGAGAAAAGAAAAGGATTCACTAGCGCTAATGTCGATCCCAAAAATTAAATTTCCGGATTCGTCATTTCGACGAATCCGGAAATTTCGGAGCGGGACTTAATTGTGTATTATAACATGCTTAAATTAAACATTATTCTAGATAGTAGCGTTTTAGTTGCCCCCAAAGTTGCCCCCTTTTTTATTCGGTGTGGTACTGGCGAGAGTGTCGCAGATGCTGCACCATCAATTCGCGTAGTGTGTAATCGCGCACTCTGTCCTTCCACCATTCAAATCTTGCCGGTGTCGTAATTTGCGGCAAGGTCGAGTAGGCTAAATAATATTAAGTTATCTCATGATGTCATGCAATAATACTGGGAGGAAGACATGATACATATTGAAAGAATTCTGCAAAATTGCTCAGAAGACCATTTGCTCAAAGTTTTATTTCAGCATAAAAATGACTATCTTTTCTCTTCCTCATTCTTGTGGCACTTAAATAATACATTAAGCCTGTTGTTGGAAGTTGACCTTAAAGCATATAATGATTTTATTTTTAATAAATTACCAGCTAAGAACCGTGATTCGTTTGATATC
>JBFXIU010000140.1:0-8667 GCA_050175615.1 Porticoccaceae bacterium
CAATTTTTCAAAATATTGTTAAGCCTTTTCTGAGCATGGTATTTTTCATGGTATTACCAATTAGCAGGAAAATAAGCCATTGAATATAAAAGATAAAAATGTCTTGTTTACAATAGAGTGGGAGTGAGCTGAATTTGTAAGCCATTGAAATATAAGAATAAAATAACTTTCATTGCTAATATAATCTACATCATCAATGGTATTTTTCATGGTATTGGCTGCGGATAGCACGGCAGAAATCATCGATACCATGAGAGACAAATTGATTTTGGCATGGTATCAGCGAATTTGAACTGCGCAAGCTCTGGAGCTTTCCGGAAATTCGTTGTACCTGCGCCACCTAAGTGCTATTGGATGTGAAATATACTCGGCTATTTCAGATGGCGTTGTGGATCCTGGCGGCCATGTAGCATGCGGATTACTTCAACCCTGGTGGTGGTCACACGGTAAAACAAAGTATGGCTATTTATAGGGATGCTTCTGACATCTGGCAGGAGCTCTGGGCGCTGGGTTCCTGTTAGTAGTTGCTGAGTCAGCAACCAGAATTGGTTCTTTATAGTGGACAGATAGCTTTCGGATTGCGCCTGTCCCCACAGTCGCAGACCGTATTGGTAAATATCTTTGAGGTCATTTTTAGCGGCAGGCGCAATGACCAGCTGATGGGGCGCCATGAGGCTCAGCCCTTGATATCGTCAAACAAGGTGTCAAGCGCCGATTTTGATTCGACTGGGATACCTTCTCCACGGTCTAGTTGATCTACTCCGATTTTCAGTTGTTCACGAAGCCGAGCCAGTTTGACCTCGTGAATCCAGTCTTCGTGGGTTTCCATAAAACGGAGCGCTTCACGAATAACTTCGCTGGCATTGTTGTACAGGCCGGTTTCCACTTTGGCTTTAATACGAGATTCCAGTTCGGGCGTTAGTGATATATGCATATTGGCCTCCGAGGGTAGATGTGCTCATAAAGAATGCTAAGTTGAGATACAAAGATTGTCAATGTTTGTATTAATGGCTAGGTGGGGACGTCAGCGGGCTGTGCTGGGAGCACGGCAGAAAACCGCGATACCATGAGAGGCACATGAATGCTGGCATGGTATTAGATAAATCGAACTGCCCGTGCTCTGGGGTAATTGGCAAATCTGCGTATAGCGTATAACTATCATATATATTGAATTAATTGGTTAAGTTGTTTCGATAGGTCGATGTAGACTGGGAGTTAGATTAGTGGGTTGGAGTGTCTATGAATTGTCGTACATTGGAATATATCGTCGCGGTCAAAGAAACAGGAAGCATTGGCAAAGCCGCACAAGCCTGCAATGTAACCGTTGGTACCATCAGTGGCCAAATTACGCGCCTGGAAAATTATCTCGGCGTCAGGATTTTCAAAAGCCGGGCGCAGCCGGCAGAACTTGATAAAAGCGCCGCAGAACTGTTCGAAAAAATAGATACCGTGGTAGAAAACCTCAGGATGATAAAGCTGCTGGCCACAGGGTCACAGTCAAAATAAGGCGCAACTGACTTATGTCAGCGTTTGGAATTATCAAACGTGAAATAACTAAGCAACAAATCAGGCCTTAGATAAGGTAGATTATTTGTTGATCTATCACATTATAAAATGGTGCACTAACGGCCTATATTTAATGAGTTAAGAAGTTAAGAAGCATCCATCTGAGCCCCAATGGAAAAGGACGAGAAAAATGAAAAACGATACAAGTAGTGGTTCCGGTAAATGTCCAGTCATGCATGGCGGTAGTACCTCTGTTGGCACCTCGACGATGGACTGGTGGCCGGATGCACTGAATCTGGACATCCTTCACCAGCACGACACCAAAACGAATCCGCTGGGTGGGGATTTCAATTACGCTGAAGAATTCAAAAAGCTGGATCTGGACGCAGTCAAGAAAGATCTCCATGCCCTGATGACCGACAGCCAGGAGTGGTGGCCTGCCGACTGGGGACACTATGGTGGCTTGATGATTCGCATGGCCTGGCACTCTGCTGGCACCTATCGCATCGCCGATGGCCGTGGTGGTGGCGGCACCGGCAACCAGCGCTTTGCCCCGATCAACAGCTGGCCGGATAACGTGAGTCTGGACAAGGCGCGCCGCCTGCTGTGGCCCATTAAGAAGAAATACGGCAACAAACTCTCCTGGGCAGACCTCATTATTCTGGCTGGTACCATCGCCTATGAATCCATGGGGTTGAAAACCTTTGGCTTTGCCGGTGGTCGCGCCGATATCTGGCACCCGGAAATTGATATCGACTGGGGTTCCGAGAAAGAGTGGCTGGGTAAAAGCGATGAGCGCCACAACACGGAATCCACAGACGCCATGGACAATCCCCTGGCTGCTGTGCAAATGGGTCTTATCTATGTTAATCCGGAAGGGGTTGATGGTAATCCAGACCCGCTAAAAACCGCGATTGATGTTCGTGTCACGTTTGCCCGGATGGCGATGAATGATGAGGAAACCGTCGCCCTGACAGCAGGTGGTCACACAGTCGGTAAATGTCACGGTAATGGCGATGCCACCAAGCTCGGACCCGACCCGGAGGGAGCTGATCTCGCCGAACAGGGGTTGGGATGGCACAACCCACAGGGCAAGGGTAAAGGTCGCGATACCATCACCAGTGGTATTGAAGGTGCCTGGACCACCCATCCCACCAAATGGGATAACGGGTATTTCTACTTGCTGTTCAACTACGACTGGGAATTGAAGAAAAGCCCGGCAGGCGCGTGGCAGTGGGAGCCTATCAACATCAAGGAAGAAGACAAGCCGGTCGATGTGGAAGACCCCTCCATTCGTTACAACCCCATCATGACCGATGCTGATATGGCCATGGTCAAGGACCCTATCTACCGTAAGATCTCTGAGCGTTTCTACAACGACCCGGAATACTTTTCCGAAGTCTTTGCTCGCGCCTGGTTCAAACTGACCCACCGTGACCTGGGACCCAAAAGCCGTTATCTGGGGCCGGATGTGCCAAAAGAGGACCTGATCTGGCAGGACCCCATTCCAACCGTGGATTACACGTTGAGCGATACCGAGATTGCCGATCTGAAGGCAAAGATTCTCGGCACCGGTTTGAGCGTATCGGAACTGATCTCCACCGCCTGGGACAGCGCAAGGACCTTCCGGGGCTCCGATAACCGTGGTGGGGCCAATGGTGCCCGTATTCGCCTTGCTCCTCAAAAAGACTGGGAAGGCAATGAGCCTGGCAGATTGCAGAAAGTGCTCCGCGTGCTGGAGGAGCTCCAGGCCGGACTCAGCAAAAAGGTCAGCATCGCTGATCTGATTGTCCTTGGTGGTTCGGCCGCAGTGGAAAAAGCGGCTCGTGACGCCGGTGTTAACGTTACTGTGCCTTTCGCACCGGGGCGTGGTGATGCTACCGCTGAGATGACCGATGTAGACGCCTTTGAGGTGTTGGAGCCAATTCACGATGGCTATCGTAACTGGTTGAAAAAGGATTACAGGGTTTCCGCTGAGAAGCTCATGCTGGATCGTACCCAGCTGATGGGACTCACCGCACCGGAGATGACCGTACTCGTAGGAGGTATGCGGGTGCTCGGCACCAACCACGGCGGCAGCAAGCATGGTGTGTTGACGGATCGCGAAGGCGTCCTCAGTAACGACTTTTTCGTCAACCTGACTGACATGAAGTATTCCTGGCGGTCTGCTGGCGACAACCTCTACGAAATCTGTGACAGAAAAAGTGGCGCAGTGAAATGGACCGCAACGCGGGTAGACCTGGTGTTCGGCTCCAATTCCATATTGCGTTCCTATGCGGAAGTCTATGCCCAGGACGACAACAAGGAAAAATTTGTTACCGACTTTGTTAAAGCCTGGACTAAAGTGATGAATGCGGATCGCTTTGATCTGTAGTTGATATTCACCATTTGCCTGGCAGTCACCAAAGTTTTAGCAAGGGGCTGTCAGGCTATTTTCAGGAATACAAGCGATGGGAAAAATTGATATCGGAATTTCTAAATCCAACCGCGAGACTATCGCTGAAGGGTTAAAACGGTTACTGGCAGATTCGTATACCCTCTATCTTCAGACCCACAATTTCCACTGGAACGTGACCGGCCCTCAGTTCCGTGAACTTCACCTGATGTTTGAGGAGCACTACACAGAACTGGCGACAGCGGTTGATGAAATCGCCGAGCGTATCCGTACCCTGGGCGTGGCCGCGCCCGGCACCTACAAAGCCTTTGCACAACTGAGTTCCATTGAAGAAGTTGACGGGGTTCCGGGTGCCAAAGAAATGGTGAGCCTGTTGACCAAAGGACACGAACAGGTTGTCAAAACCTGTCGAGAAGCACTCGGTCCGGCCCAGGAAGCCGACGATGAGTCCTCGGCGGCGTTGATTTCCGATCGCATGCGCATACATGAAAAAACCGCGTGGATGCTGCGGGCCATGCAATAGTTCGTCATGGTTCATAGCTTGGGGTTCCTGACCAAGAGTAGCTGCTTACAGTTTTTGCGAAGGGCTGCCTGCTGTGACGTAAAGAGCATCTACCCATGCTCCTGCTGATTCTCCTATTCAGTATTCTGGGAAGCATCGGCGCGCTTCTCATCAGTGCACTGTTATTGCTGTTTCCGGAGAGTACTCGTTACCGGCTGGTTCCCAACCTGGTCAGTTACGCGACCGGTACTCTGTTGGGGGCAGCGTTTCTGGGTATGATCCCGGCGGGTCTCAAGCAAGCCCCCGTATTTTCGTTCTCAGTAACCCTGTTGGCCGGAATCGTTCTCTTTTTTGTGCTCGAAAAACTGGTACTCTGGCGTCACAGTCACGAGGGGCAGCCATCGCAGCAAACCGCCACCGTACCACTTATTCTGATTGGTGATGGTTTTCACAATCTGGTAGACGGTGTCGTCATTGCCTCTGCCTTTCTGACATCCATCCCATTGGGCATCGGCGTATCTCTCGCCGTAATTGCCCATGAAATTCCGCAAGAAGTGGGGGACTTTGCCATCCTGCTGGAAAGTGGGCTTTCCCGTGGCAAAGCACTTCTCCTTAATGGGCTCGCATCATCGACAACATTGCCAGGAGCCCTGTTGGCCTATTTTTGGCTGGATAAAACCAGCACATGGGTTCCCTATATTCTTGCCCTGTCCTCAGCCAGCTTTATCTACCTTGCGCTTTCCGATTTAACCCCTGGACTGAGAAAGGAGGTCGGGGGCATTGCAACGCTGCGGCAATTGATTTTGTTGGTTGCGGGTGTAGGCACCATTGCCATTTTTCATCATGGGCAATGACACAATTTATTGGTGGAAATGGGGTCATTCGATGAACACCGCAACATGGGATTACGTAAATACACTTCTGGCACACTAACCAAAATATGATCTACCAATTCCCGAATATTCCCGGCCTGAAAAGTTGCCCGAGTACAAAATGATGATAAAACGATTTGATAACTGGAGAGCTGCCGTGCTATCAACCCTGATTCGCAATTTTAAGGAAAGTACAATGGCGCTATTCGTCGCCGGAATGATCAGCCTTCCTTTATGGGCTGGCGGCATTCCGATTGAAGGCAGTGATGACAAACGAGCCACTGAACAACAGGCGAAAACGCTTATTCAGCAATTTGCCGGCCAGCTGAAACCCAAACTGAAAGAAGCCATGGAGCAGGGCGGTTCTGTTCACGCTATTGAGGTCTGTGCCACTGCTGCACCCGAAATCGCAACCAGGCTGAGCGCGCAGAGCGGATGGCGTATTACCCGTGTCAGTAGCGGCAATCGCAACCCGGATGCCAGCCCCGATGAGTGGGAAGCCGCCGTTATCAAAACTTTCGAAAGCAGGCTGGTGCAAGGCGCTGATCCGGAATCCCTGGAACAGGGAGAAATAACGCCTGAGGGCTACCGTTTTGCCAAGGCGCAAATTGCCGAGCCTCTGTGCCTCAGTTGCCACGGCCAGAATATTGCCCCGGAAGTTAAAAAGGCTATTGCAGCCCATTATCCAGGAGACCGAGCCACCGGTTATGAGGCTGGAGATATTCGGGGAATCTTTAGTTTGATCAAAGTTCAGTAGCTGGATTTTGGCGATCTCGAGCCTGTCCCTCGAACTTTCCTCTTATCTGTTTTGACTGTAAAAATAAGCAATCAGCGGGATCTGGCCTTGAGTGGAGAGGCTTGAATATGGGCACACAAAAATGGTCATAAAAAATATAAATCAATGCCATAGAAATAAAATGCCCCATTTTAGAGTGGGGTGCTATATTTTAGCGCACGCCAATTCATTAAAAAGGGTTAACCATCATGTTAAGAAAAACGCTACCTTTAGTTGCCGCAGTGGCCATTGCCACTTCATCCATGGTTCTGGCAGATGCCATGCAAAGCCCGGGCAAAGCCAAGTCCAATCAATTCTGGTGGCCAGAGCAACTCGACCTGCAACCACTCCGTGATCACGATGTCTCATCCAATCCCTATGGCGACGATTTTGACTATGCAAAGGCGTTTGCCAGCCTTGACCTTGAAGCTATCAAAAGCGACCTCAAACAATTGATGACCGACAGCCAGGATTGGTGGCCTGCGGATTACGGCCACTACGGCCCGCTCTTTATTCGCATGGCCTGGCACAGCGCGGGAACCTACCGCACCATGGATGGACGTGGCGGCGCCGGTGGCGGCCAGCAGCGTTTTGATCCCCTTAACAGCTGGCCCGACAACGTCAACCTCGACAAAGCGCGTCGGCTGCTGTGGCCAATCAAGCAAAAGTATGGCCGCAATATTTCCTGGGCCGATCTGATGGTGCTGGCGGGCACCGTGGCCATGGAGGACATGGGTTTTAAAACCTTCGGTTTTGCCGGTGGCCGCGCCGACGATTGGGAGCCGGACATTGTCTACTGGGGGTCGGAAGCGGACATGCTTGGGCGCGAGCGATTTGATGAAAAAGGTGAGTTAGAGAACCCTCTTGCGGCAACACAAATGGGTCTGATTTACGTTAACCCCGAAGGCCCGGGTGGCAATCCTGATCCAATGGCTGCGGCTGCGCAAATACGTGAAAGTTTTGGCCGCATGGCAATGAACGACGAAGAAACTGTTGCCCTGATCGCCGGTGGACACACCTTCGGAAAAACCCATGGCGCACACAAACCCTCCGATTGTGTCGGAGCGGAACCCGCAGCCGCCGGGCTCGAAGAGCAGGGCTTGGGGTGGAAAAACAAATGTGGCAAAGGCAATGCCGAGGATACCGTTGGCAGCGGCCTGGAAGGCGCCTGGACCTCAGCACCCACCCAGTGGACCATGATGTACTTGCAGAACCTGTTCAACTTTGAATGGGAACAGACCCGCAGCCCTGCCGGTGCTATCCAGTGGGTTCCCAAGGACGGTGCAGCAGCCACCACAGTCCCGGATGCCCATGTAAGGGGTAAGTTCCATGCGCCAATTATGTTTACCACGGATCTATCGTTAAAAACCGATCCCAAGTACCGTGAAATCTCCAAGCGCTTTCTGGAAAACCCCGACCAGTTCGAGCTCGCTTTCGCCAAGGCCTGGTTCAAATTGACCCATCGCGACATGGGGCCGGCAGCTCGCTATCTGGGTTCTGATGTGCCCGATGCAGAACTGTTGTGGCAAGATCCATTGCCGAAGCTCGATCACGCCCTGATTAGTGACGCCGATGCCGATGTATTAAAAGCCGATATTTTGGATGCGGGCTTGACTGTGCCAGAACTTGTCAAAACCGCATGGGCATCCGCCTCAAGCTATCGCGCCTCAGATATGCGGGGCGGAGCCAACGGTGCGCGTATTCGCCTGGCGCCGCAAAAGGACTGGGCGGTTAATGACCCGCGGGAACTTAAACAAGTATTGAACCGCTTGGCACGCGTGCAAAAATCCTTTAACGACAAACAGTCCGGCGACAAGCGCGTGTCATTGGCTGATGTCATCGTTCTTGGTGGAGCTGCCGCTATCGAAAAGGCCGCGAAGGATGCCGGCTATGAAATAGAAGTGCCGTTCAAGCCGGGGCGGGTAGATGCGACTCAGGCGCAAACAGATACAGAATCGTTTGCGGTGCTTGAGCCCAGAGCCGATGCTTTCCGCAATTATTACGGTCAGGGCAACCGCCTGTCTCCGGCAGAAATGCTGGTAGAGCGAGCTGACTTGCTTGGGCTTACTGTGCCTGAAACCACAGTGTTGGTGGGGGGTATGAGAGTGCTTAGTGCCAATGCCGGTAATGCCAAGCATGGCGTCTTCACTGATAAGCCTGGCCGGTTAAGCAACGATTTCTTCGTTAATTTGCTGGACATATCTACCCAATGGTCGAAAGCCGAGAAAGCTGATGGCGTGTATGAAGGGCGTGACCGCGCCACCGGTAAAGTGAAGTGGACGGCGACACCCGTGGATCTGATTTTCGGTTCCAATGCCGAACTGAGAGCTGTGGCAGAAGTGTACGCCAGCCAGGATGGCGGCGAGCAGTTTGTACAGGACTTTGTTAACGCCTGGACAAAAGTGATGACTGCCGATCGGTTTGATCTGTAGGTCACTACTGTTAGCCTGGCAGTCGCTGAACTTGTGTTGCGCGGCTGTCAGGCTCTTATTCATAAGTAAAATCTCCAGTTCGACATTGAGTTTTAGCCATAATTGAAGAGGATTCTGGTTTGCTCTGTTTTCGTCACTGCCTCGTAGGCGGGAGTTCGGAAAAGTTAGGGAAGTACAGATTTCCA
>JBFXIU010000141.1:0-8659 GCA_050175615.1 Porticoccaceae bacterium
GGGCAAGGTGATGGCGATTCTGAAACCGCAAATCCAGGGTCGCGCCGATGTTGGCGCTGTCAGCCAGGCGATCAAAGCCCGCCTATAACCCGGTCGTCTACTCTAAAATAACGAGCCAACACCTTAATTGCGATGATTTTATTGCCACAGCCATGGCCTGCGGCAATAGAATGAGCAGATTTATAGCACTTCCACGGTCACCCTATACTGGCTAGACTCTTCGCCAGCGCAACCGATTACTTCAGGGAATTAGATGGCCAGAATTCCACAGCCCTTTATCGATGACCTACTCGACAGAATTGATATCGTCGACGTGGTCAGCGCACGCATAGACCTGCGCAAATCGGGCAAAAATTATTCAGCGCGCTGCCCCTTCCACGACGAAAAAACCCCCTCGTTCTCGGTAAGCCCCGACAAACAGTTCTACTATTGCTTTGGCTGCGGCGCTGGCGGCAATGCCATCGGCTTTGTCATGGATCACGACCATGTCAATTTTCCTGAAGCCGTGGAAACCCTGGCGCGGCAATGCGGCATGGACGTACCCAAGGAAGAACCGCGGGATTCAGCCGCCGACAATCAGCGTCGCAAGCTCTACGCCATACTCAGCGACGCTGACCGCTATTACCGCCACCAGCTCAAGCATCATTCAGAAGCAAAAATACCCATTGATTACCTTAAAAAACGGGGGCTTAGCGGTGAAATATCACGCACTTTCGGAATAGGGTTCGCCCCTCCCGGCTGGGACAACCTGATCAATCGCCTCTGCCAGAATGATGACGATGTCAGCCTGCTTATGGAAGCAGGCCTGGTTATTCGCAAGGAGGACAGCAACAATCGGGTTTACGACCGCTTCCGCAACCGGATTATTTTTCCCATTCGCGACACCCGCGGCCGCACCATCGGCTTTGGCGGGCGCGTACTGGATGACAGCAAGCCCAAATACCTCAATTCCCCAGAAACCGCCATTTACCACAAAGGCCGCGAACTCTACGGCCTTTACGAAGCCCACAAAGCATTGGGGGAAATTCGCTCCCTTATGGCGGTTGAGGGCTATATGGATGTGGTCGCCCTCGCCCAGCACGGCATCCACAATGCCGTAGCAACACTGGGCACTGCGGCGACAGCAGAGCATCTGGAAAAGCTGTTCCGCTACACCAGCGATATTATTTTCTGTTTTGATGGCGACGACGCCGGCAGACGCGCAGCCCTGCGCGCCATGGAAACCTGCCTGCCGGCGATGGAAGACGGCAAAAGCGCCCGCTTTCTGTTTCTGCCGGAAGGCGAAGATCCTGACACTCTGGTGCGCAAACTGGGCAAAGATGGCTTCAGCAAGCTGATGGATTGCGCCCAACCCCTGTCTGAATTTCTTTTTACCAACCTGGAACAGAATATCGACACCAGCACCATGGACGGCAAGGCTCGCCTCAGCCAGCTGGCGGCGCCGCTGATCAACCGCATCCCCAAGGGTGTTTTTTATCAGTTGATGTTAAAAGAGCTGGCAAAACGCACCGACATGGATACGGACAGCCTGGCAGCCATTATCGCCCCACCCGCCAAGCCGACCACCAGCCAGCCTGAAGATCAAGCGCCAGCATCACTGCCTGGCGATTACGCCAATTACGCCGACATCCCCATCGGGGATTCTGCACCCTATGACCAGGGAGACTACCACGACAGCTACCCCAGTTACCCCGGCGAGAATTTTGAACCCTCAGGCCATCAGCGGGGGGCGACCCACGGAGCAATCATCCCGGCAGCCAAGCGCCTGAAACTATCGCCCCTGCGCCGATTGATCCTGATGCTTCTCCACATGCCCGAATTGAGGCTCAAACTCGAAGCCATTGAAGGCCTCTCGACCCTGGACGACCCCGACGCAGAAATGCTTGTCGATCTCTGCGCCCTGCTCGATGAAAACCCCCACTACACCCTCAACCACATTCTCGGCTACTGGCGGGGCATTTACGGCGCCGACAAAGGGGAGGCACTGGCGAGAATTGCGGCGGCAGATATGTTTATGCCCGCCGCGCTGTCATTGCGGGACAACCTCAGCGAATTTATGGATCTCTGCCGTCATCTGCAAGACGAAATTGAAAGCAACAAACCGCCCCGCGAGCGCCTTGAGGCCATCCTTGCCAAGTCCAATCTGGACGCCAATGACCGAAAACAGATCACCAGACTTCAAAACCTACTGACCAGGGAAGAAAAAAATGAACTATATCAACTTATTAAACAGGCACTTACATCTGCAGCAGGCAAAAAATTAAAACCTGATCTACCCTTGAAGTAGCGGGACAAGCCCACCATTATCCAGTATAATCGCGCGTTTGTTTTCACCCCCCAAAAACTGACATCGGACAACTATGAGCGACTCACCCCAACAGCAATCCCGTCTTAAAGAACTTATTGCCAAAGGTCGTGAACAGGGTTACCTGACCTACGCAGAAGTCAATGACCATCTGCCCGAAGACATTTCCGATCCGGATCAGGTCGAAGACATCATTCAAATGATCAACGACATGGGCATCAATGTCTTCGAGACAGCACCAGATGCCGACACATTGCTGATTACCAGTGGTGACAACACCACCGACGAAATCGCCGCCGCCGAAGCAGCGGCAGCCCTCGCCGCCGTGGAAACCGAACAGCACCGCACCACCGACCCCGTGCGCATGTATATGCGCGAAATGGGCTCTGTGGAACTGCTCACCCGCGAAGGTGAAATCGAAATTGCCAAACGCATCGAAGAAGGCGTGCGCGAACTCATGTCCGGTCTGGCGGAGTGGCCCTCTGCGGTTGACCACATTCTCAGCGAATACGATCTCGTTGAGTCCGGCGAACGCAAACTCGGCGACATCATCAGCGGTTACCTCAACCCCATGAGCTATGTGCCATCAGCCATGGAACAAAGCGCCGCCGCTGCCGAGACCGAAGAGGTTGAAGACGACACCAACAGGGATGAAGACGGCCTCGACCTCGACGAAGCCAGAGAGCGCTTTGAAGCCCTGCGCGAGCAAAACGAGAAAACCAAGCGCAGCCTTGCCCGCCACGGTCGCCACAACAAAACTTCCCAGAAGCAGCTTGAAGAACTTGGCGAAATTTTCAAATACCTGAAGCTGACACCGCGCCAGTTTGACCCACTGATCCAGGAAGTCAGAAACGCCCTGGATCAAATCCGCAAGGAAGAGCGCAACATCATGCTGCTCTGCGTACGCCACGCCAAAATGCCGCGCCAGGATTTTATCGCCAGTTTTCCCGGCAATGAAACCAATGAAAAATGGCTTCCATCACTGATCAAGGCCAAACACGGCTATTCCGGCAAACTCGATGAACTCAAGGACGAGATTCTCCGCTGCCAGCGCAAGCTCATGGCTTTGGAAGAAGCCCACGGCATTGCCGTCGCCCAGGTCAAAGACATCAACCGCCGCATGTCCATCGGCGAAGCCAAGGCGCGCCGCGCCAAAAAGGAAATGGTCGAAGCCAACCTGCGCCTGGTCATTTCCATTGCCAAAAAATACACCAACCGCGGCCTGCAATTCCTCGACCTGATTCAGGAAGGCAACATCGGCCTGATGAAAGCCGTCGACAAATTTGAATACCGCCGTGGTTACAAGTTCTCCACCTATGCCACCTGGTGGATTCGCCAGGCCATTACCCGCTCTATTGCCGACCAGGCGCGCACCATTCGTATTCCGGTGCACATGATTGAAACCATCAACAAACTCAACCGTATTTCCCGCCAGATGCTTCAGGAAATGGGGCGCGAACCCACTCCCGAAGAACTCGGCGAGCGCATGGAAATGCCGGAAGACAAGATCCGCAAGGTCCTCAAAATTGCCAAAGAACCCATTTCCATGGAAACCCCCATTGGCGACGACGAAGACTCCCACCTGGGGGATTTCATCGAGGACAACACCATCATGTCGCCAATTGATTCCGCTACCGATGAGAGCCTCACCGAAGCCACCAGAGAAGTTCTCAACGGCCTCACCGCCAGGGAAGCCAAAGTTCTGCGCATGCGTTTCGGTATCGACATGAACACCGACCACACCCTTGAAGAAGTGGGCAAACAATTCGACGTTACCCGCGAACGCATTCGCCAGATCGAAGCCAAGGCGTTGCGCAAACTGCGCCACCCTACCCGCTCGGAGCATCTGCGCAGCTTCCTGGAGGACTGATAGCCTGTCAAACAGTCCGCCTTGGCGCGCGCTGTTAACATCAAAAAAGGCCGACTCACCTCGGCCTTTTTTCTTAAAGCGCACATTCAATTCGAGGGCAACCGCAACATTTCATGATCACAGACCCCTTCTTTTACCTCTGCGCCATACCCGCCGTGCTGTTGTTTGCAATGGCGAAAGGCGGATTGGGCGGCGCCGTTTCCCTGCTCTCGGTGCCGTTGATGTCACTGGCCATTCCGCCATTACAGGCCGCCGCCATTTTACTGCCCCTGCTTATCGCCATGGACGCCGTCGCCATGTGGAGCTTCCGCGGCCAGTGGGAAATGCGTGAAATCAAAATCATCGTTCCCGGCGCACTTTTAGGCGTGGTAGTCGGCGCATTTACCTTCAGATATATGTCGGAAGATGCGGTCAAAATCATGATTGCCATCATCGCCCTCGCCTTCAGCCTCGATTATTACCGCAAACAATACCTGCACCATATTCGCAATAAAAACGTGCTTAAACCCGCCCAAACCAGTGTCGTCAACGGCAGTATCTGGGGTGCAGTTTCGGGATTTACCAGCTTTGGCATTCATGCCGGCGGCCCACCCATGAGCGTTTATCTGCTGCCCCTGCAGATGGAAAAGAAAAAACTCATGGCCACCTTCGCCCTTTTTTTTGGCGTCGTCAATCTGGCCAAACTCATCCCCTACGCCTGGATGAATCAGATCAACACCAGCAGCCTCGTCACCTCCCTGGTGCTGATGCCCCTGGCGCCTATCGGTGTCCGCATGGGCTATTTCCTGCTCCATAAGGTCAGCGAAAAGTTTATCTACGAAGTTTGCTACCTCTTTCTTGTGATTGTCGGTATCAAGCTATTGTGGGAGGGAGTTGCCTGAGGGCAAAACAGCCACATTTGACCAGGCCGATGTCTGGCCAAAGCCGACCACCATAGCTATAATGCCGACCCTGCTTTTCAGCAGATTCCCATCAAAGGGCCCATAGCTCAGTTGGTTAGAGCAGTCGACTCATAATCGATTGGTCGTAGGTTCAAGTCCTACTGGGCCCACCATATTTCGAAATTTTTCAAACAGTTATTCTATGGGGCGCCAATCGACTCCAAGAGAGCTGGCTCTGCGCCGACAGCACTGCCGTTATCGATGGGAAACTCAGCCGACTCGAATACCGACACCCATGCCCCACGGCAACCACCTCAACACCGAAGGAGGAACAAAACCAATGCTAGCCGCCAAACGACTCGAAGTAATGATGGAGCTTGAGGAAAACCTCAAGGCTCAGTACCAGGTTAAGATCGATGAAAAAGATCAAGAGATCCGCCGCCTCACTCAGGAAAAAGAGCACCAGAAGGCTGCGTTAGAGAAACAACTCGACCAGATTAAAACGCTTTCCGCCGAAGCCAGTGACAATAAAAAGATAATGCAGCAAAACCGCGAGCTACATCAGCGCTGCGAAAATCTCAAGGAGGACGTCGAAAAACAGAAGCAGCGCGCCAAGAGTCTGCAGAAGGATCTGGACAGGGAGCGCGCCGAGCTGGCGGAACTGCGGAAGTTCGACCCGGCCAAGATGAAGGCAAACCTGGATACCAACAAGAAGAAGCTGGCGGAGAGAACGGCCGCCAACGACCTGCTGCAGAAGAACCTCAAGAAGACCCAGGCCGAGAACACCGAACTCCACGCCAAGATCAAAGCACTGGAAGCCCAACTGGCCGAACTGGAGCAGACCGAAAGAGGGTGATTTTTTTTCAGCAGACACTGAACTTTTCTTTTGAAGAGCACTCTTAACTGTACGTATTGTTCTCCCTCTACGTTGTGAGCAGACCGATTATCGTTCCCCTCGAAAAATCGGATCTTTAACCCCGGCCTTGATGGTGCGGGGTTTTTCTTTTTCTGAGCCACAGAGAAGGGTCGCCGCATAGTCATGAGCTATCTGGAATCCCGATTCTGGAAATTTAAGCGCCTCACTCTATTACTGCTAATCATTGGGTCCTGATTCGAGCGCAACAGGGGAAGACAAATTCTGATAGGTCTCGGGGGTTACGGAGACGTAGCCCTTTTGTGGCTCAAAAGTCTTTGGGTTTGTCCGGGGAAACCCAATGACTAAAATCTTTGGGGCTGGGTGGTATGCTTTGGCTGGTGCCAAGGATTGCCGCCAGACAGCCTAAATTACTCTTTCGCAGGCTTAACTTGAATATGGTCTATACTAATCTTTCGCCACCTATTGGAGCGATCCTATGAAAGCGATTAACTTTTTAGTATTCACTCTTAGCCTGCTGCTCACCATAAGTCTACAGGTTAAAGCAGAGACAGACGAGGATCTGATAGCAACGGCAAAATCTGCAGCACCCTCCATGATTAGCGAAAACGCCACCATCATGTACCGTGGAAAAGTACTGGTAAAAGGCACTAATGAATGGACCTGTATGCCCGAAACATTTCCGGACGATAATGCGCCAATCTGTAACGATGGCACCTGGATGAAACTCATGCAGGCAATGGGCGAAAAGGCACCCTTCACTGCTAATGAACTGGGAATTTCCTACATGCTTCAGGGCGACGGCGGTGTCAGCAATTCTGACCCCTATCACTCTGACCACATGAATGCACCCGACTATATTAAGGAAGGTCCACACCTGATGCTAGTCGTGCCTAAGGAAGTAATGGAAGGTATCTCAGATGATCCTAGCTCCGGGGAGCCTTATGTGATGTGGGGTGATACACCCTATGCCCATATTATGGTTCCAGTGGGTAACAGACCTTAGTCGGCAAATATTAAAACCGGGCACGATAAAACGACAGGGACTTAGCTATTCCTAATACAAAGTTGATTTATCGTGTATTTCCACTCATAGGCTTACTGGTTCGAGCCCAGTAGGCGGCGCCAAATTTTTATACATTAAAAGGTTGGCGACGGGCAGCCCTTTGATGTTGCCAGAAGGTCTTGGAGACTATTTGGGGGAACCCAATGATTTTAGTTTTTGTGGCGGGCGGCTGCCAGGGACGGAAACCGACGGGACGGCATACTACCCTAGGGGGTTGTCCAGGGAGGTAGAGAGCGCCGGGATCAGAGATAACTCAGCTAAGCCTTTTTCTTTCCACTAGGCTTACTCCCTCGACCATGTTAAATTCCTACTCTGAATGCCAATAGAAAGAACAAGGAGTAAGCCTTGGCAATTCCCGACTTTCAGTCCTGTATGCGCCCTCTTCTACAAGCTGTCTCCGATGGACAAGTACACGAATTCAACGAAGCGTTTGAAAAGGTCTGCCAGCACTTCGGCCTGACTGAGGAGGAACGCAACGAAAAGCTGCCCTCCGGGAAGCAGACAGTTATCCGGAACCGCGTGGCCTGGTCCAGAACATACCTCAAAAAAGCAGGACTGCTCACTGCCCCTGGACGAGCCAAACTTCAGATAACCGAGCGAGGACAGCTGGCACTGACAGATAGACCCGATCGGGTAAATGTCGCCTATTTAAAGCAGTATCCGGAGTTCGTCGAATTTCATACGGCAAAACCCAAAGATGATACTTCTACGGACTCCATCACTGAAGTAGAGTCTGAAACTGATCCCCAGGAGAGACTGGAAAAGGCATTCCAGGAAATTCAGGAAAGTTTGGCCAGCGAACTGTTAGACACTATCAAACAGCAGCCTCCTCAATTCCTCGAAACATTGGTTGTAGAGCTCATGCAGGCGATGGGCTATGGAGGTTGGAGCCAGACGTCCGGAGTTGCCACATCCTACACTTCCGATGGCGGTATTGATGGTGTGATCAACGAAGACCCACTGGGTTTGGACACCATCTACTTGCAGGCAAAACGGTACACAGAAACTGCCGTATCACGTCCTGATATCCAAGCATTCGTTGGTGCACTCGAAATGCGGCGTTCAAGAAAAGGCGTGTTTATTACTACCAGTAGATTCAGCCGGGAAGCAGAAGAATACATCAACATGATCGAAAAAAAAGTCGTACTCATTGATGGCAAAAAACTTGCCCAATTGATGATCAAATACAATCTCGGTGTTTCGGCGAAAGATACCTATCAGATCAAAACAATTGATAGTGATTATTTTGAGCAATACTAGCGAGATTCCGTTTTCGGCAATTCAGGTAATCCCAGTTCTTTCAGAAATTCTTTGTGGCGAAGAGTTGCACTCTTGTTCTTTTCTTCTAGAGAAACCAGCTCACTGTGGACTATTTTGAGATCTGTCTGCTTTTCAGGCTGTGCTGTACTCACATAACGAGATATATTCAGGTTGTAACCGTTCTTTTCAATCTCGTCCATCGGCACGCGACGGGCATAACGCTCCTCTTCTTTGCGGAACTGGTAAGTTTCAATGATCTTGTCTATGTGCTTTGAAGCCAAGTAATTCTGGCGTTTGCCTTTCTCGAAATGTTCTGCGGCGTTAATAAACAACACATCATCAGACTTCTTGCAACGCTTGAGCACCAGAAAACAAACTGGTATGCCTGTCTAAAAAAACAGAA
>JBFXIU010000142.1:0-8635 GCA_050175615.1 Porticoccaceae bacterium
GGTGGCGTTGCTTCGTGCGCTGGGTTTTATTATTGGTCAGTACGGCATGAGCTATATTTCCCAGCATGTTGTCGATGGCCTGCGCAACAGGGTGTTTGAAAAATACACCAGAATGCCCAGCGCCTACTTCGATCAGAATATGTCGGGTCATCTTGTCGCTCAATTAACCTTCCACGTCCAACAGGTTATGGGGGCTGCCACCAACGCCTTGAAAGTGATTATTCGCGAAGGTTCCCTGGTTATAGGTCTGCTGATTTATCTGTTTGTGCTCAACTGGCGGCTGGCGCTGATTTTTTGCTGCGTCATTCCCTTTATTGCCGTCATTATCAGCTATGTCAGCAAACGTTTTCGCCATCTCAGCAACCGCATTCAAAACGCCATGGGCGATGTCACCCAGGTGGCGTCCGAGGCGGTGTCCGGGTACCGGGAGATGCGCCTGTTCGGCGGTGAATCCTATGAAATCAGGCGCATGCACAATGCCAGTCGTCAGAATTGCAAGCAGAGCCTGAAACTGGCGCTGACGGAAAGTCTCAGCCAGCCGGTGGTGCAGATTCTGGTGGCCATAGCCATGGCAATGCTGATCTGGCTGGCGATGGTGCCGGACATTCTCGGTAGCATGAGCACTGGCGGCTTTACCAAGTTTCTCGTCACCGCCGGGCTTCTCGCCAAACCGGTTCGCCAGCTGACCCAGATCAACAGCACCATTCAGCGGGGAATTGCCGCAGCGGCAGTGCTTTTTGACACCCTGGACAGCGAAGAGGAAATGGATAATGGCCGGTTTACAACCACTAGGGTTGAAGGCCGTTTTCATGTCGAGAATGTCAGTTTTCGCTATAAAAATGCCAATCAGGATGCCATTAAAGGGGTGAGTTTTAGCGTTGAACCCGGCCAAACCATTGCTCTGGTGGGCTCATCCGGCAGCGGCAAAACCACTATGGTGGGGCTGATTCCCCGATTTTATAATTATTCTTCCGGGCGCATCTTGCTGGATGGCCGCGAGATTAACGAATACAGTTTGCAAAACCTGCGCAGTCATATCGCCCTGGTGAGTCAGCAGGTCACCCTGTTTAACGACAGTATTTATAACAACATTGCCTATGGAGAGCTGGCCTCTCGAACCAGGGAAGAGGTGATTGCTGCGGCAAAAAACGCCTATGCCCTGGATTTTATCGAAGCCATGCCCCAGGAGTTTGACACCTTGATTGGCGACGACGGCGTCATGCTGTCTGGCGGTCAGCGCCAGCGCATTGCCATTGCCCGGGCGCTGCTCAAGGATGCTCCTGTGCTCATACTTGACGAAGCCACATCGGCGCTGGATACAGAGTCTGAACGCCATATTCAGCAGGCGCTTGAAGCCGCCATGAAAGACCGCACCACCTTTGTGATCGCCCACAGGCTCAGCACTGTCGAAAACGCTGACCATATTCTCGTCCTTGAAAAAGGCGAAATTGTTGAATCCGGCAGCCACGGCGAACTGCTCGCCGCCAACGGGCGCTACGGCGTTCTCTACAACAGCCAGTTTCTCGGCGGCAGTGGTCAGCAGCAGGGACTGAATACGATCGAATGAACGCTCTCGAAAAAGCCTGGTATCAACGCCGCAGTTGGTCGCTGCTGTTGGCGCCGCTTTCCTGGCTGTTTACGTATCTGGCAAAAAAACGCAGGAACTATTTGCAACGCCATCGCAAGGCTCTGCAAACCCCGGTGATTGTGGTGGGTAATATTACCGTTGGCGGCACTGGAAAAACGCCGCTGATTATTTCCCTGGTGAAAGCCTTGCAGCACAAAGGCTATCACCCCGGCGTTGTCAGTCGCGGCTATGGTGGCAAATCGCCGTTCTACCCGCTTCAGGTCACCCCCGAGAGCAATCCTTTCTATTGTGGCGATGAACCCTTGTTAATCGCGCGCAGCTGCGCTTGCCCGGTGATGGTCGACCCCGATCGTTACCGGGCGGCAAAACTGTTGCAGGACAGCGGAACATGCGATCTGATTCTCAGCGATGATGGTCTGCAACACTACAATTTGCCGAGAATGCTGGAAATCGTTGTCGTCGATGGCGAGCGCATGCTGGGCAATGGCTGGTGTCTTCCTGCAGGGCCGTTGCGGGAGCCGGTTTCCCGCCTGGAAGAGGTCGACTTTGTGATCATCAATGGCGGTGGCGACACCCTCAATCATCCCCATCAATACCGCATGGATTTACAGCCTCTGGCTTTCAGAAATCTCAATACAGGCGAAGTGCTGGAGCCCAAAAATCCGCCCGGAAGTGATTCTGTTCACGCTGTTGCCGGAATCGGTAATCCAGCGCGATTTGCCAGAACCCTGGCTTCCCTGGGGCTGGCGGTACGGTTGCACCCCTTTCCTGACCACCACGATTTCTGTGCCTCGGATCTCCATTTTGACGACGACCGGCCGGTGATTGTCACAGCCAAGGACGCCGTCAAATGCGCCGGTTTTACCAGTGGACAATCCAGCCTTGACAATGTTTGGGTACTGGACGTGGCCGCCAGACTGGAAAACAATGGCATGAACACATTGGTACAAGCAATTGAAGCCCTGGTAACCCAGTCATGACAACCGCCTTTTCTATTGTTATTCCCGCCCGTTATGCCTCTACCCGTTTGCCGGCCAAACCTCTGCGGGATATTGCCGGTAAACCCATGATTCAAAGGGTTTATGAGCAGGCCTTCGGCGCTGGCGCCGAGCGGGTGATTGTCGCCACCGATGATCAGCGCATAGCCGATGTGGTTGCCGCATTTGGCGGTGAATTTATGCTTACCAGTACGAGTCATCAATCCGGCACCGACCGGCTTCAGGAGGTGGCGAGTCGCTGTGGGTTTGGTGATGACGACATCGTCGTCAATGTTCAGGGCGACGAGCCGCTGATTCCGGTCGCCGTGATCCGGCAGGTGGCGGAAAATCTTGCCGCTAATCGGGACGCCGCAGTGGCGACCCTGAGTGAGGCCATCAGTAGCGAAGCGGATTTTCGCAATGCCAACGTGGTCAAGGTAGTGGTCGACAGCCAGGGCTTCGCCCTTTATTTCAGTCGCGCGCCTGTTCCCTGGCCTCGGGATCACTACCTGGGTTGCCCTGGCGATAGCGGCGCGCTGCCCACCGGTTTTGTACCGCAGCGGCATTTGGGAATTTATGCTTACCGGGTGCGTGAACTCAATGATTTTGTCCGCTGGCCGCTGGCGCCACTGGAAGCTATAGAGTGTCTTGAACAGTTGCGCTTTTTGTGGAACGGTCGCCGCATTCATGTGGCAGAGGCCTGCGCCTCTGTGCCCGGTGGTGTCGACACCGAAGAGGATCTCGCCCGGGTCATTGCGTTTATTCAGGGCAATCGATGAACCAGCTTTCTCAGAGCAGCCGTTCTTCGGAAAGGTCGCCCCAGACCGGTGTTTTGTTTGTGTGCCTGGGCAATATCTGCCGCTCGCCCACGGCTGAAGGTATTTTTCAGCATTTGGTGAATATCCATCAGCTAAGTGAGAGTATCTTTGTCGATTCGGCGGGAACCGGCAGCTGGCATATTGGCCGACCACCGGATGCCAGATCCCAGCGGGTGGCGCTGCAGCGGGGTTACGATATCAGCCATCTGCGGGCGCGCCAGGTCAGCGCCGGGGATTTTGACGATTTTGACTATATTCTCGCCCTCGACGCCGCCAATCTGGCCAACCTGGAAAAGATCAGGCCCCAGCACTACGCTGGGCATTTGGGTTTGCTGCTGCCCTTTGCGCCGCACCTAAGGCGCCGCGAAGTTCCCGACCCCTACGGTGGTGACGAAAAGGATTTTCAACTGGTTGTGGATCTGATTCAGGAAGCCGCTGAAGGCCTTCTCAACCATATTAAAGGTCGTCTTTAGGATGGCGGTGGAGATAACTCCTCAAGTTTCGCTTCAGCCCTTTAACAGCCTGGCATTGCCGGGGCTGGCGGAATTTTTTTGCCGGGCAACTTCATTGGCCGAATTGCGCGAAGCCCTGGCCTTTGCCCGCAGCAGATCACTGCCGGTTACTCTGCTCGGTGGTGGCAGCAATACGGTTGTCTGCGGCGATGTTTCAGGCCTGGTCATCGTCCTGGCTACTCGCGGTATTGAGGTTGTCGATGACCTGGACAAAAGCCGGGGTGATCAGGTGAGGATTCGCGTCGCTGCCGGTGAAAACTGGCACCAACTGGTGGGTTTCACCCTGGATCAGGGTTGGTATGGCCTTGAAAACCTGGCGCTGATTCCCGGTTCTGTGGGCGCTGCTCCCATTCAAAATATTGGCGCTTACGGCGTTGAGCTGGAATCCGTGCTGGAGTCGGTCGATGTCATGGACATGGCTGGCGGAGAGCTGCGCCAATTATCTCGCGCTGACTGCCAACTGGGTTACAGAGACAGCATTTTCAAGCGCAGCCTCAAAGGGCAGGTGATTATTACCAGTGTTACCCTGGTGTTGTCGAAAATACCCCGACCGAATCTCGATTACGCCGATTTAAAGACGGCGCTGGCGGGGTTCGATACGCCTTCCCCCCAGCAGGTGTTTGCCAGTGTTTGCGCCTTGAGAAAAGCCAAGCTGCCGGATCCCGATGTGATTCACAATGCCGGCAGTTTTTTTAAAAATCCAGTATTGCCAAAGGCCAGGGCAGCGGCGTTGATTCAGCGTTTTGGCGATATGCCCCGCTATCCCCAGGCGGATGGCGCGATCAAGTTTCCCGCAGCCTGGTTTATCGATCGCGCCGGCTGGAAAGGGCGCCGTGAAGCCCATGTCGGTGTTCATCAGCATCAGGCCTTGGTACTTGTCCATTTGGGCGGCGGTTGTGGTGGCGAGCTGCTCGACTTTGCCGAGCGCATTGCCCGCGACGTGAAGACAAAATTTGCTGTTGATCTCGAAATGGAACCCGTGGTTATTGGCAGTGTTTGACGGGGATGAGGATAGTGAAATTATTGCCCTCGATGGCGCCGAATTGCGCTACTGGCCGCATTTTTATTCCGCCTCTGAAGCGGAAAGGCTGTTTCGTTTAATTCGGGCAGAGACGCCCTGGGAACAGAGTCGAATCCGTATCGCCGGGCGCGAGATTGCCATTCCCAGGCTCAATGCCTGGTATGGCGATAAGGGCGCGGATTACAGCTATTCCGGCGTTCGTCTGGCAACCCAGCCGTGGACGGAAACGCTGCACCGCGTCAAATCCGCCGTTGAGAATGTTACTGCAACCTCCTTTAACAGTGCCTTGCTCAATCTCTATCACAACCATAGCGACAGTGTCGACTGGCACAGCGACGACGAGCCGGAACTGGGCGTTAAGCCTGTGGTTGCCTCTCTGAGCCTGGGAGAAGCCCGCTGGTTTGAGATGCGCCGCCGCGACAATCATCGTCGGCGCTTTAAGCTTTTGTTGAGCGAGGGCTCATTACTGCTGATGTGTGGTGATTTTCAGGGGCTTTGGCAGCACCGGGTTGGCAAGGAAAAGGCGCCATGCGGGGAAAGGATTAATATTACCTTCCGCACCGTGCATAATGGACGGGAAAAGTATCGACAAACGGACTGAGGCACTCGAGACAATGGAATCCACAGCTAGGGTATCTGTCATTGTGGTGGACGATCACCACCTGATTCGCATGGGGCTTTGCGGCACCCTGGAAGAGGTGCCCGGTGTCGTCGTCATCGGGCAGGCGAGCACCGGAGAAGAAGCCATTGACTGTGTCCGCCGCCTGAAGCCGGATGTGGTGTTGATGGATATTCGTATGCCGGGAATTGGTGGTGTTGAGGCCACCAAGCGTATTCTGCTCAGTGGTACTGACACCAAAGTCATTATCATCACTGCGGTCAATGACGATGTTCATCCCGGCAAATTGCTCAAGGCGGGCGCTTCCGGTTATATCACTAAAAATACCAGCGTCGACGAAATCAGTATTGCCATTAGTACAGTGGCCAGTGGCGGTGTTTATGTCAGCCCCTGTATCGCCCAGCAGATGATCGTCAAGGGACTGGCTCCAGGCCAGGAATCGTCGCCGCTGGCACTGTTGTCTGAGCGCGAACTCCAGGTGGCGCAAATGATTACCAGTGGCCATCGAGCCGGAGAGGTGGCGGCTATTCTCAATATCAGCGCGAAAACCATTAATACACACAAATACCGGATTTACGACAAGCTTGGCGTCAGTAACGATGTCGAATTGACATTGGCGGCGGTAAAATACGGTCTTGTCGATCCCAACGAAATTCTTTAATGTCAGCCATGCCCATCTTGACTTTCTGCCAGCCAATTGTTGCCGGTTCTCCGTTGAAGGGGGTCGTCTAATGACTGAGGCTGCGGCCTTTGATGCCGTCAGTTTTCTGAAAACCCTGACCCAGCGTCCTGGGGTGTATCAGATGATGGCGGAAAATGGCGATGTGCTCTATGTGGGAAAAGCCAAAAATCTGCGCAAGCGGGTCAGCAGCTATTTTCGCAAAACCGGGCTGGCGCCAAAAACCCGATCGCTGGTCAGCCGCATTCACGGGGTGCAGGTCACGGTAACCGGAACGGAAATCGAAGCCCTGATTCTCGAACAGAACCTTATCAAACAGTATCGCCCACCGTACAATGTGCTGCTGCGGGATGACAAATCCTATCCCTACATCCACCTTTCGGCGGGAGAGCCCTATCCGCGGCTGAGTTTTCACCGCGGCTCCAAAAAGAAAAAAGGCCAATATTTTGGCCCCTATCCCAGTGTCAATGCGGTGAGGGAAAGCCTGGTCTTTCTGCAAAAAACCTTTCGTGTCCGCCAGTGTGACGACAGTTTTTATCGCAATCGTTCGCGCCCCTGCCTGCAATACCAGATCAAACGTTGCACCGGCCCCTGTGTCGGTCTGATTTCCGAGGAGGATTACCAGCGGGATGTTCGCCATACGGAACTGTTTCTCGATGGTAAAAACGATCAGGTCATTCGCGAGCTGGAAAAAGAGATGGATGAGGCGTCCGCCAGCCTCGCTTTTGAAGTTGCCGCCGAATTGCGCGATAAAATCATCGCCCTGCGCCAGATGCAATCGGAACAGATTATCGAATCCGGGCAGGGTGATGTCGACGTCATCGCGGCCGCCGTGGCCGGGGATCAGGCCTGTGTTCATATGCTCTATATTCGCCATGGACGCATGGTGGGCAGTCGCAGCTTTTATCTGAAAATTCCTTTGGTGGAGGATGAGGCCACCATTCTCAATGAATTTATTTCCCAGTTTTACATCGGCGCTGGCGGCGCCAGGCAGCTGCCCAAGGAAATTTTGACGCAGGTTGACGCGGTGGAGACGGAAGTGCTCAGTGGCGCCATCAGCCAGGCATTGGGGCGCAAAGTGGAAGTCAAAAACCGCTTGCGCGCCACCAGAGCGCGCTGGTGCGAACTGGCGCAGCGCACTGCGGAACAAAATCTTGCCGGGCGCATGGCGTCCAGACAAAGTATTGTCAATCGCTTTGAATCCCTGAGAGATACCCTGGGGCTGGATCAAATGCCGGAGCGCATCGAGTGCTTTGATATCAGTCACAGCAGCGGCGAGGCCACGGTGGCGTCCTGTGTCGTTTTTGGCATTGAGGGCGCCATCAAGTCCGATTACCGCCGCTTCAATATTGAGGGCGTGGCTGCGGGTGACGATTATGCCGCCATGGAACAGGCAATTAAGCGGCGCTTTACTCGGCTGAAGAATGGCGAGGGCAAAATCCCTGACATTCTGCTGATCGACGGCGGTAAGGGGCAGCTGCGCAAAGCGACGGAAATTTTGGGGGAGTTGGGCGTTGTCGGTATTCTGGTGGTGGGTGTTGCCAAGGGAACGACGCGAAAACCGGGAATGGAAACCCTGTTTTTGGCCAGTGACAGCGACCAGGAAATCCTTCGCCCTCAGGCTGCGGCCTTGCATTTGATTCAGCAGGTTCGCGACGAAGCTCACCGCTTCGCCATTACCGGACACCGCCAGCGCCGCGACAAAAAACGCCGCGAATCGCTTCTGGAAACCATCGACGGTATAGGGCCAAAGCGGCGCCGCGATCTGTTGCGCTACTTTGGCGGTTATGGCGAGGTGGAAAAAGCCGGTGTCAGCGAGCTGATGAAAGTGCCAGGCATCAGCAGAAAAGTGGCTGAAACTATTTACAGCGCTCTTCACAATGAGTAGTTTAAGCACTTATTTAAATCAACTATTGGCAGAATGGCACTGACTCAAGCCGTCATTCCCGCGTAGGCGGGAATCCAAGAGTCTCGACCCCCTTGAAAAAACTGGATTCCCGCCTACGCGGGAATGACGAAAATCGTGGCGTTGGCGTTAAGTCGGTGCCATTCAATTATTGGCATATTCGCTCTCTGCGCTTGGGAATTATGTGGACCTTACCTAATATACTGACATTTATCCGCATACTCTTTATTCCCTTGCTGGTGGCGGTTTATTACCTTCCCATAGAGGGACGTTACCTGATTGCCGCAGCTATTTTCGGCCTTGCAGCTCTCACCGACTGGTTCGATGGCTACCTGGCGCGCAAACTCAATCAGATGACCCCCTTTGGCGCCTTTCTCGATCCGGTGGCCGATAAGTTGATAGTCGCCGTCGCCCTGGTGATTCTGGTGGAAAGCCGGCCAACGCTGCTGGTGGCATTGCCGGCAATGATTATTAACTGCCGTGAAATTCTCATTTCAGCCATGCGGGAGTGGATG
>JBFXIU010000143.1:0-8585 GCA_050175615.1 Porticoccaceae bacterium
TGCGGCAGGGCAGGATCAACCGGCGCTAGTGGTCATAGTGCTGCTGGTGGATTTGGCGGCGGCGGCGGCGGGGGCGGTGGCGGGTATGGCGGTTCAGGCGGTGGCGCTAAGGGGGGTTCCGGTTCCAGCGGGGCCGCAGGTATCGTGATTATTGAATGGTGACGAGCATGGAAAACTACGCGATTATCAAAGACGGTGTAGTGACTAATTTAATTGTTCTTGCTGATGGGGCAGAGTGGGTGCCGCCAAGCGGGCACGAATGCATCCCGGCAAGCAATGTTGGTGTAGGGTGGAAATTCATTAATGGTGAATTCATCGACCCTAGCAAGCCTGAGCCGCTAACCGTTACGCCAGAACAAATCCGCGCGCAGAAAGTTGCCATCGTTCAGAACCACATGGACGCAGCCGCGCGCGTGCTGAACTACGACAGCATTTCAAACGCCATCACATACGCCGAAGAACCGGCAGTGCCGAAGTTACAGCAGGAAGGCCAAGCTTTCCGCGCCTGGCGTTCGCTTGTATGGGCGAAGTGCTATGAAATTCTTGACGCGGTGAATGCTGGCACGCGTGATATTCCGACCGACGAAGAATTGATCGCGGAACTTCCGGCGCTGCAACTGCCAGCGTAACGCCCGACAGCATCGGCAGCACGGCCACGACCGGAACGGGTGTCGGCGGTGCCCGCATGAGCGTTGCGCGGGGCTTCGGCGGCTACACGCAAACCGAGGGTCTGGCCTACTTCTACAATTTCGGGGCCAATGGCGTGCAGGCGTTGCAAACCGATGGCGCGCACACGCACAGCCTGTCGATAAACCAGCAACCGGAGCACAGCCACGCAATAACGATTGACGACGCAGGCGGCGACGGCGCGCACAACAACATGCAGCCGACAGCGTTCTTGCACGCGCATATCAAACTGTAACAAAGGGCGGGATTTTCCCGCCTTTACTACAGTATCCGCCTTTTCTGTGGTTATAATCGGAGAATGCAGCAATGCAATTCGCGAATAAAACTGCCGTTTCAAACGCGGCATTCTATCAGGCTACAAATATGCAAGATTCGACGCCTGTAGCAGCGTACATAAGCGCGGTAATCACAACGGCTTTTTCGGTTCTTCATCCGTGGGCGTCTACCGGCGCTGCGTTCGGGTGCTTCTTCTTCTTGTCCGTATCCAGCCTTTTGAGCGGTGCCAAAAGGATACAATTACTTATCTTTTCTTGGGGTATCGGGTACGCGTCGGGTGTATTCTGGAATGGTGATGGCCCGCCATACAGTAAAGAACCGATGTTGATTGCTGCGGCAGTGTCGGCATTAGCTTCTGTAATCTTCACTGCCTTCTATCACATAATCGACAATGGCGAACCGCTAACGCCCTGGCTTAATGCTGTTCTAGAGCGCGTGCCGTTCCTTACGAAGAAGGAAAGGTAAGCATGAACTACGACGCCTTTATCTTGATCACGCGGCTTGCGATACACGTTGCAACGGCAATCTTGCTGGCTTCGTATTTCGGAACTGGATACCGTTACCGGCCTGTAATTTCCCTGACTGCCGCAATAATGGCCGGTTCATCTGCCGCGCTTGCTATGCAAATCGCTACGCTGTGGGATGAAATGCTTTCCTTCGGGGCGAACACATGGGCAACGGTGTTTTCTGGCGCTGTGCTTTTCGTGATTGCCAGAGCGCGCGGGAACGTGGCGAAGCTATTCGAATTCTCTTGGAAATGGCATGGCTAATACCCTGTGCGATATCGTCGCGTCTTCGATTGATCCTGCATTGAAATTGCTGCCGCAGCGCATGGACTCAGAACCGGCGCGCGTGACGCTGCTTGCCATCGGATTGCAGGAAAGCCGCTTCCTTCATCGTCGACAAATCGGCGGGCCTGCGCGCGGTTTATGGCAGTTTGAGCGCGGCGGCGGCGTGGTCGGCGTTCTGCGCCATGCGTCGAGCCGGGAATATGCGAAGGCAGTTTGCGCGGCGCGCGGCGTAGACGCAGAGCCTTACGCGGTCTACGAACAGCTAGAGCATGACGACGTGCTTGCAGCGGCGTTCGCGCGCCTACTGCTGTGGACTGACCCGAAATCGCTGCCCGCTGTCGGCAAGTCTGCCGACGCCTGGGATTTGTATATTCGAACCTGGCAACCAGGCAAGCCGCATCCCGAAACTTGGCCGGAAATGTACGCGCGTGCCGAAGCGGTCGCCAATGAACTTGTATGATCTTCGGCGCTGCCCTGCTGAAAAGCGCGGCGTCGGCAATTGCTGGCGCGCTTGCTGCTGGCCTTGCTGTCGGCTACGTGCAGGGGCTTCGCCTTGATGCCGTGCGCGCCGATCTACGGGCGGCGAACGACCGTATAGCCATCATCGACGCGGCGAACGCGCAATGCGCTGCTGACGTACTGGAAACCCGCAAGGCAATGCAGGCCATCAAGCAAGCTGCCGAAGCGCGCCAGAAGGCCGCAACCGAAGCCGTCGCCGCCGCCGAGGCGCAAGCGGCCACGTTCGAACAGCGCGCCGCCGATCTTGCCAAGCGCGAACCGGCGACCGCCGACCAGTGCGCCGCCGTCGATTCATTCACGGCTGACTATATCCGGGGGCGGCGATGAAGTGGCTTCTATGGCCGTGGCTGATCATCCTTGCGGGCTGCGCCAGCACTGATCCGATTGTCGTTCGCACGGAGCGCGTAGAAGTGCCTGTGCAGGTTCCTTGCCGCGCCCCCGATATCGAGCGCCCGAAATGGGCCATAGACGCCTTGCCAGCGGGCGCAGGCGTGTTCGCCAGGGTAAAGGCTATGGGCGTAGAACTTGAGCAGCGACGCGCCTACGAAGCGCACCTAGAAGCGGCTATTAGCGCGTGTAAATGACACGCTGCGCGTAATCTCCCCGATAGATTGGTAAATCTGTAAAAAAGAACATGCCTCCTGAATTGGCACAAACTCATAAACTTTTTTGGCTATGTTGGTTTGCCCATCAAGGACAGATTGCAATCTACTCACCTCATCTCCTTTACTGTCACATACAGGGCGCCGCCCTCTTCCGGCTGCCCATACTCGGCCGTGATTCGTTTGACCTGCTTATCATCGACATAAGCAATGCCGATTAATGCGTCGAGCGTTACCTTTATCGAATTATCCAAATCGATTAAAACCTTACTGGCTTCGTTTTTTTTGGTCAGCCTAGATGCAAGTACCAACCCAATGCAAATATCGCCTTGTATGCACGCTGTATCGCCTGCAATCATCTTTGCTGTGCGTTTATATTCCTGTGCTTCAGCGCTCAAATAAGTTTGGGCGTATTTTTTTATCACTCTGGTGCGCCAGTAACGATTGGCTGAAACTGGATACGGCAATTTGAATTTCAACTCTGTCATTTTTCCTCTTTCCTGATTCTGGCCACTTCTGCCAAAACGGTTTCCCGCGTAAATTTCCAACGCCTGCCGCAAAAATCCAAAAACGCTTCTTGCTGCTTGCGCCCCCGGCAGTAGATGACGTGCCGGGCTACTGACTCCAGGCACTTCATGTTTACGTTGCCGGTCATACAGCGATCCTGTGTTCATCAGCCACCTTGCGGGCCATTTTTACAGCCATGCTGGAATAGTTTTTTTGATTACGAAGAATCGGTTTTACCCATTCCATGTTGCCTGGGGTGTTTACGCGGGACCGGGCCATTTTCATCACCGCCTCGGCCTTGGCTGGGTCCGGCTTGATGTCGAGTGTCAGCAGCAGTGATGGGTCCTCGATGGGTGTGATCTGTTCGTCACGGCTTTTCTGCTCGCAGGCTTTGATGAACTCGGTCAGGCTGGGCGGCCAGTCGTACAGGTCAAGGCAATTTGCAAGGCCTCGCTTGATCTGCTCCGGCGACAGACGGCGTTCGATGAATGCGTCGGACCATGCTGCTTTCCAGTTCTCGATGGCCTCGATGCTCGGGAAGGCGGACCGCCATTTGCTGGCATACATGCCATCCAGACGGTTGTACAGGTGGTCGATCAGTGACATGCCAATGCTTGGCTTGACTTGTCTCCAGGGGTTTTCAAATGTCGATAATGTCATGGCTTGGTACTCGGTTTCGGTTCACGTAGGCGGTTGGGTCGAACTTCTGCTGCTTGGGCGGTGGCGAGGAATAGCGTTTCTGGTTTCGTACCCAGTTGCGCCATGTCGCCTGCCAATCAACCTTTCGGGCTGCGGCACCTGCCTTGGCCGCCCAGTAGTCAACGAAGCTTTCAGCAACCGTGCGCATGTCTGACGGAGGTATGTCCGGTCGTTCACCGGTTGCCCAGTCGATCCAGTCATCAGGCACCTGGAAGTTTTCAGGCAGCCTTGTGCCAGTGACTTTGTCTCCCGTTGATTTTTTGGGAGCAGGCTGAGCCGGAGGCGAAGCATCAGGGTTTTCTTTTTTTACTTTTTCTTTTATTGGTTCTTGGTTATTGGTTATTGGTTCTTGGTTAGCATTGGGTTCGCTATGCGTTGGCATTGCGTTCGCATTGCGTTCGCATTTGTGCGCATCTTCTTTTGGTGATTTATTGCTATGCCAACGCTTTGCTGCCGATTCAGACGCTTTAATGCTTTTTGCTTGGTAAGCATCAATCTCTTTATCAGCACGCTTGTTATGCCAGTAACCATCATGCAAAACAAAGAATTCATTAACGACCACTTCAACAGCGTCCTTTTCTTCATCAGAGCGCGCGCCCACCCATCGACACAGTTGAGCCATATCATTTACCAGCGGGGCTTCTTCTGCGTAGTAACGGCGAAGCAGTCGGCTATATACTGCGTCCTCAATTAATGAAAGATGCATAGTTGCTTGGGCGTAATCCCCAATGTTGTGGCTGTAATAATTCATGCAACGCCACCTCCAAATAAATCAGCCAGGCTAATTCCGTATACGGCTGCCCATGCCTCTGCTGGCCATGCTTTTACGCCTTTAGGGAACCTTTTGTCGGGGACCGTTACAGCGGAAACGCCATTTTCTTTACACCACCTGCGTAATGGCACAAAGCCAACATCAAAACCAGTTGCGCTCTGCACTTGAAGAATAGTTGCGTGCCGTGAGCTAAAACCAAGTTCGTGTTTAAGCTTTTCGGCTTCACGTTTATGCTTGGCGGCAGTTGCCATGGCTGTGGCTTCTCTCTTGCTGCCGATTTGGGCCTTGGTGGCTATGGCGTGGTCGCGCTCTATAGCCAGGCGTTCGTTCTTTTCAGCAAGGTCAGCGGCAAGGCGCAATGCCTCAGGCAGGGATTGAGGAATAACAGCGATCCCCTGCTCAAGCTCTTGCCAGCGATCAACCAGCCTGGCTGTAAATTCGGGGGAAAGTTGGGCGACTACGATAATGCTATCGCGCTTGCCCTGTTCACCTGAAAACACATAAACCTGCATGGGGCGGCCCGCCGTGGGCTTTACCTGCATTGCAGGTAAAGTAATCACGCCTTTATCAACAAGGCGATGAATGGCAATTCGCACGTTATCATGCCGGGATTCAACCAGCTCAGCAATCTCCAAGCTGGTCATTGTGATGGTTGTATTTACGCTTAATGCTTGCGTGATATTGCTTTGTTGAGTTAACATTCGTTTAAATCCTTTTAGATTTTATGTAGTTCGAATCAAGCCGCCCACGAAGCGGCTTTTTTCATTTCTGCCATTTCTGGCAATCCGATGTGTTGCTGGCTCAATGCCAGCAGTTCCAATTCTGTAATTTCATACATACGCTCAAACGCGCGGCGGCCTAAGCCGTGATAACCGGTATTGCCGCGATGGTGCTCGGGGCATAAACCAATCACATTAGCGTTATTGTTTCGCTGTCCTTTTCCCATGCCGTGCCGTAAATGGTGTATTTCGCAGGGGGTCGCGCCCAGACCGAGGTGGTGACACAAGATGCATCCGAAGTCGGCAATTCGACCCAGGTACTGGCGTTCTGCTTTTTTCATAAGAACCCCATCATTTGATTGACAACACTGTCCAGATCTTCGCGGGTGTAATTTCTCAATACCCTTTGCAAAAGAACATCAGCTACTGCGGAATATAGTTTTTCAAACTCGTCATCATCCATGTTTGCAAAACTGATGCTTTTTGCCTCCAGTTTTACATTGCCGTTTATGTCGTAAGTGATTGTGTAAAATCCGGCCGCAATCGTGCAATCTTTCCTGAATCGCGTTTTGTTTTTTTGAGCTGGCATGCCCTTGTATTCTTTTTGATCTGGCTCCCAGGCATCAAACCCAACATCCAGCATCGCGAAAAACTTCTTATGAAATTTATAATTTCGCATTGCTTTGATATCAGCTCGAATGGTTTGGCCAACCTTGAATCGCTTGCAGGACTCCTGAAATTCTTCATCAGCTGGCATGAAATGACCTTGCGGGGTTTTTATTAATAAAACTTCCATTACGCCCTCAATTCACGAAACAACCTGCGCTCAATCTCACGCTCAGCTTCCAATGCGGCAATACGCTCATTGGCTAGACGCAATGCTTTTTCTGTTTCTGATTCAAGTGGGCGCAGGCTGTTGATGTCATAGCCCATTTCTTTGACTAAAAATAAAAGCGGCGCTTCATTGCCACACATGCGCATTAATGTTGGCAGGTGCTCAACTGGAAAGTGGGCCGTGCCTTTCATCATTCTTGACCAGTGACCAGCATCAATACCGAGCGTCAAATATATTTCCTTGTCATCAAGCCCAGACAACTGAATGCACAGCGCAATAGCGGTAGCAAGGTTCTTTTGACGACTGATAAGATCATCCGAAACCCTTGCTGCATCAGGCTTTCTGGCTAATGGCAATTCAGGCTGAGCAAGTGCGGTCATATTATTTGACGTCGTTTGACTATCCCTTTTGGTTAAAAAAAATCGACAATGGAGCCATCAACAAACCGGAGATTCCATCATGAACATCGACACCCTTTACTTCATCGCCCTGGCAGAAGCCACCAACGACGAAGGCGAAATTGATGACGCCCTGGCGTTGAGTATTTTTTACCGGCTGCTGGTGGCGGGAGAGGATGTGGTTTTGCATTAGGCGGCCACGCTTGGTTTTGCTTGCTTTGGAATACGCACGCCCAGTCTTTTTGCGGCCCCTATCACTCGATCCTGGCGAGCTTGGTCTAGCTCATCAGGCCATTGAGAAATTGCAGCCCTACTAACACCAAGCGCCACGGCAAGTTTTGATTGATTGCCAAACGCTTGGATCGCCTGTTGTTTAGTTACTTTTAACATATTCTCTTTATTTGTTAATTGCATTAGACAAATTATATGTTAACAGCGATTAACAAGCAAGCAGATATATTCCTAGGCTTATAGATATTGGATTTTTATGATTAGTTTTTACGAACGATTCAAGCATTTGATCTCTGAGGCCGGCGAGGCCAGGGGAATTTATTCAGCTTTGGCCAGGCATGTTGGCGTGAGCCGGGCCGCGGTCAAATCTTGGGCTGACGGAAAAGCATCCCAAATCATGAAAACCAATTAAAGATCGCTGATTTCTTCGGGGTTAATATTGACTGGCTTGAGTATGGCAAGGGGCCGAAGCTGAAATCAAGCGGAGATCATATTGAGCTGATCTCGGATAAAGTTCCTGTCATTAGAAAACTAAATGTCAGAGGGACTGCTGCATTAGGAACGGACGGCTATTACACGGAGCTTTCTGAGGACAAAGCGGGGGATGGTTATATTGAAGTAGCAAGCTTAGATGAGGATGCCTTTGTTATTAGGTTTAAGGGTCAATCCATGTACCCAGCAATCAGGGACGGCTGGTTTGGAGTGGTAGAGCCAAACAGTAATATTCAGATTGGTGAATTTGTTTTGGTGGCACTGAAAGACGGAAGGAGGATGGTTAAAGAATTAATTAACAAAAGAAATGGACATATTGAACTTGAATCAGTAAATGGCGGCACAAGGTTCACAGTTGATTGGGAAGATATAGAGTACGCTTATCTTGTCTCGACAATCGTAAGCCCCAGTAAATTCAAGCTGTATATCTAATACCCACGCCCTACACACACCCAACCCGCCTAGCGCGGGTTTTTTGTTGCCTCAAACAATCACAACCCGTCAAATTTACATTGTGTAACTATTTTGTTAATCGCTTTTTACATTTATTTGTTAATTGCACTTGACAGGATGCGAGCAAATGTTGTTAAATACAGTTAACAAGCAATTAACAAAGTTTGTCTCGCTCATTAACAACTTATCAAGACTATAAACACGCGAATGACCGCAATGCGGTGGCTACGCGCAGGTAGTAACGCTCTACGCCTGAATAAAAGATCGGAGCCCTTCAACGCTGGATATGAGCCAGGGAGGCTTAGCGAGAGCCCGCGAAATGCGAGAGTCCAGACGTTGATTGTATTGCCACCCTTTAACGGAAAACAGACGGAACTGGGTGGCAGGCATTCTAACGAGTGCCATTTATTGAGCATGTTTCTGTCGGGAGTTATTCACCCGGCACCAATTAACCAATTGCACAGAAAATTGATGAACGAATTAAAACGGGAGCCTGCTCAATAGATACGTAGTAGTAGCCTCGCCCAGCTCCGCATAGAGCAATAGCCGGTTCGCAACGGTGGGCAAAGCGCGATAACGGTAGCAGATAGTGATCTGCATTAAA
>JBFXIU010000144.1:0-8548 GCA_050175615.1 Porticoccaceae bacterium
GCTGCGGGCTTTTTCCGCCCCTTGCAGCAGCACAGCTTCAATATCACCCGGATCTTTCAGCAATTCGTTATAACGCTGACGGGCTTCGCTCAACTCTGCATTGACCAGCTCGAAAAGCTGTTTCTTGGCTTCGCCCCAGGCAATGCCCTGCTCAAATTGAACACGCATAGCCGCGGCCTGCCCGGCACTGGCAAAAGCCTGCCAAACCTGAAAAACCGTAGAGCTGTCGGCATCCTTTGGCTCACCGGGTTCAAGCAAATTGGTTTTGATTTTATTGATGTGCTTTTTAAGCGCTTTTTCGTCAAGAAACAGGGGAATGGTGTTGTTGTAACTTTTGCTCATTTTGCGGCCGTCCAGTCCCTGCAGCACCGCCACATTGTCGTCGACAACCGCTTCCGGCAATACAAAATGCTCGCCGTACAAGTAATTAAAGCGCTGACCTATGTCCCTGGCCATTTCGATATGCTGAATTTGGTCGCGGCCAACCGGAACCTTGGCGGCGTTAAACATGAGCATATCGGCAGCCATCAACACAGGATAGCTGAACAACCCCATGGTGATGCCGTAATCGGGATCCTGACCTTCCTCCTGGTTTTTTTGCACCGCATCTTTATAAGCGTGGGCACGATTGAGCAGACCTTTGGCGGCGACGCAGTTGAGCAGCCAGGCGAGCTGAGGAATTTCAGGAATATCTGACTGGCGATAGAAAGTCACCTGATTGGTGTCCAGCCCCAGCGCCAGCCAGGTGGCGGCGATCTCAAGGGCGGACTGGCGGACTTTTTGTGGATCCTGGCACTTGATCAGCGCATGGAGGTCGGCGAGGAAGAAATAGGCCTGGTTGTCAGTGTTGTGGCTGCTGCGAATCGCCGGGCGAATGGCGCCCACATAGTTCCCCAGATGGGGGGTTCCTGTGGTGGTTATGCCGGTAAGTAAAATTTCCCTGGACATCAAATTACCCTGTTACAACGTGCAAAGGGCGCATTTTAACGGAAAAGAGGGCAAAACATGGGGAAAATTATCACCCCGGTCAAGATTTGCCAATTTCAATGATACCCCTGAGGGGCGTGGCGCAAAAATGGCAAAATCTGGCGTCTTTGCGATGATTGTCCTGACCGCAGCCAGGGCAAAGAATGCTGTCGATCTCCTGCTGCTTTTCTCGGCGGATTTCCTCAATCAGTTCCGCTGAGACAATACCGGTGGGAATGGCAATAATCGAATAGCCGGTAAGCATGGCCATCACAGAAATCAGCTGCCCCAGAATCGTCTGTGGGGTGATATCACCATAGCCCACGGTAGTCATGGTAACCACCGTCCAATAGATACTTTTGGGAATGCTGGTAAAGCCGTGTTCAGCGCCCTCAACCACATACATCAGGCTGCCGAACACCGTGCTGATCACCAGCACAGCAGAGAAAAATACCAAAATCTTGCGCCGGGATGAACGGATAGCCCGCAGCAACATGGCGGCCTCATTGCTGTAACGCACCATTTTGAGGATGCGAAACACCCGCAACACCCTGATCAAACGAATAATCAACAGATAGTTGGCGCTGGGGAACAGAATGGCCACATAGGTGGGAATAATCGAAAGCAGATCCACCAGTCCATAAAAGCTGAAGATGTACCTTAAAGGCTTTTCCGAAATATAAATTCTCACCCCGTATTCAACGGTAAAAAGCAGCGTAAAAAACCATTCCAGATAGTAAAGCTCAACTCCGTAGCGGGCGTTGATGGAAGCGATGGAATCCAGCATAACTGCAATCACGCTGAGAAGAATGGTGTAAATCAACACCAGGTCAAAAAGCCGGCCGGCTCGAGTATCTGTGCCGAAAATTATGCGATAAAGATGTTCCCGCAGTCTCATTTTCTTGGCATCCCCCTATCTGTACTTAGTGCCCCCTAGTCTATCCCTATTGAAGCGCCAAAAGTATGGCTTGAATGCATCTAAACGACCTGCTAACCGCAGCGCTCCCGGGTTATAATGGCCACCGACTATCACAGTTCACTGTTATCCAGAGGGTTTATGGCGCGGCCATCCCGCGCACTGATTGATCTCAGTGCGCTCAGACAAAATTACAGACTTGCCTGCAACCTAGCCCCCAATTCCCGCAATATCGCTGTGGTCAAAGCCAATGCCTACGGCCACGGTGCCGAAACTGTGGCGCGCACACTGGAAACCGATGTCCCCGCCTTTGCCGTCGCCTACATGGAAGAGGCATTGAAGCTCCGCGCTTTCGGTATCAGCAAGCCTATCCTGGTAATGGAAGGCTTTTTTACAGAAGGCGAGTTACCGCTCGCAGTGGAACACAATTTTTGGCTGATGATCGAAAATCCTACCCAGGTAGAGACTCTGACAGCCGCCAAACTTAAACACCCGGTCACTGTCTGGCTAAAAATTGATACAGGTATGCATCGCCTGGGAGCCGCGCTGGACAGAGCCTCGTCCCTGTTTGAACGGCTCGAAAGCTCCGCCAACGTCAATACAGGTATTGTTTTTGCCAGTCATTTTGCCTGCGCCGACGAATTACAAAACGACTTTACCAACCAGCAAATACAGCAATTGAGACAACTGGCCAGACGCCACAAGGCACCCTTGAGCATGGCCAATTCGCCGGCCCTACTTGCCTGGCCCCAATCCCACGGCGACTGGAACCGCCCCGGCTATATGCTATACGGCAGCTCGCCGTTTTTTCATCATCATGAACAGGGGGATAAGCTAACCCCGGTAATGAGCTTTGAATCTCAGGTTATCTCCCTGCGGGAGGTTTCGAAAGGAGATACTGTAGGCTACGGTGCCACCTGGAAAGCCGAAAGGGCGTCAGTGATTGCCACCATCCCTGTCGGCTATGGCGATGGCTACCCTCGCAACGCGCCCTCGGGAACGCCGGTGCTGGTCAACGGCCAGATGGCGCCGCTGGCCGGGCGAGTTTCCATGGATTTGATCACTGTGGATGTCACCGCAGTGCCGCATGTCGCCATCGGCACCAAGGTAGAACTTTGGGGCAAACAGTTGGGCGTAAACCATGTCGCCAGCGCCGCAGGCACCATTGGTTACGAACTGTTGACGCGCATGCCGGCAAGGCTGCCGCGGGTTTATATCTCTTAGACGGCTGACGCGCCCTCCTCCCTGAGGCGATCCCGCACAGCCATCAGCATCTTACCAAAGTAGTTGTGGCCGCGCTGATCCCGCCCACAGCCCCAGTAATGATCGTAGAGACTTTGCTCGACAATGGCGCGCCCTGCCGTTGCCAGCAATGCCTGGGCGACCTCTTCATGGCTGCGACACTTGATATAGGTTGCCCTGGTCATTACCACACGGCGAATTTTTTTCCAGTCGCGGCGAATTTTCCAGAAGTGGTTGCGGGCAATTCGCGCCGCTATTTTGGGGTGAGGAGCTTCGCGGATTTTTGCCTGTAACCGCAAATCCGAAAACTTCATGGCTTGAAAATAGTGCTCGACCGATGGCCAGCAGACTTGGTCAAGCTCAAAACTGTGTTTCGAATAAGCCGCCAGGGGATTGGTGACATCATCGCGGCTGAGCAAAACCGCATCTTCCGGAATTTTGACAAAAAGAGCCATTATGATTCCCGCTCAATAGAGCTGTTCAAGCTGAAATAAGTGGAGTCAATACCTGCTGATAACGTTGCGCCATATCGGCACTGAAACAGCAAAAAACAACTTTTTCCACCGCAGGCGACAGGGGCAGACAATCGAGCACAGTGGCAACAGCACAGGGCACGGCCTGCTCCGGCGGATAACCGTAGACGCCACAACTGATGGCCGGAAAAGCGATGGTTTTAACCCCGTATTGCTGCGCTAATGCCAGGGCATTGCTATAACAGGAGGAAAGCAGTTTTTCCTCGTCGCCATGACCACCCCGCCACACCGGGCCGACTGCGTGAAATATGTACTTTGCCGGCAGATTAAATCCGGATGTGACCCGCACTTCCCCGGTGGGGCAACCGCCAATTTCACGGCAGACAGCCTGCAACTGATCGTACCCCGCCGCTTGATGAATGGCGCCGTCGACACCGCCACCCCCGGCGAGACGGCTATTGGCGGCATTGACCACCGCATCGACCTCCAGGCTGGCAATATCCCCTGTGACAATGGTTATTCGGCTGTGATGCCAATTCGCGGTCATCTGTTCAACCATGCTGTCAATCCTTTAATGAAAACGGCGTAAAATTGGTGCCCACATCGTAGACATCGACACCCTCTTTGCGTTTAAGAAAATTGACAGTCATATAGGTCAGGGGCGTCATCAGGGCTTCAAAACCGCTCTTAAAGAAAAAATTAAACACAATCACCATAATCAGACTGTCCGCACTCCAGATACCGGCAAATGCCAGCGGGTAGAAAATCATGCTGTCGACCCCCTGCCCGGCCATGGTGGAACCAATGGTTCTCATCCACAGAAAGCGCCCCTGGGTTAAGATTTTCATTTTTGCCATGACATAGGAGTTGACAAAATCCCCCACCCAATAAGCGATCATTGACGCAATCACAATACGGTAGGTGTTGCCGAAAACAATGTCGAGGGCAGGCTGAAGGGTAGCATTAAAAGGTTCGCCGGGGTCAGTGGGCAGCGCCAGAATCACCATGGACATGAACGTGGCGAATATAAGGGCAAAAAAGCCCATCCAGATCACCCGTCGCGCGCGGGAATAGCCGTAAACCTCGGTGAGAATATCACCAAAAATATAGCCGATGGGAAAAAACAGATTGCCGACGCCAAAACTGATACTGTCACCCAGGAAGGGAAAACTAAAAGGCAGCGACAGTTCGCTGATTTTTCCAGGGCCAATCAGATTGGAACAGAGCAGCACAGTGACGAACGACGCCATGATCAGGTCGTAGTAGCGAAAGCGGCGGCCATGGGTTGGGGATTCGGCTATTGCTCTTGTCATTACTGATCTTACCCGCTTGAAATTTTGGCACACTGGTATTGTGGTTTAGCCATACTGCCACCATGTCGTTTTCATTGGAGTTCTTGCAAGTGAGAAACACAGACGAACCGACACCCACGAAAACTTGTTCATGACAGATTTGGGAACTTCTGCACAAGCTGATGATGCCTCAGGCTTTGCCAGGTTGCGCAGAGGTTCCTTGGCAATCAGAATACAGATTTATATTCGAGTATATAGCCAAGAAACAGTTAACACTATTCCCTCTTTTCTCTCCGGTAGCAGTCGCCAGGCAAGTCTGGAACCTGGGGAGCAAACAAATTTGTTTGCTCCTCCGCACCCTGATTGTTAATATCCCCCCCCTGTATTTACAATAGACAGGCAGGCCAGGCAGCCCCCATCCCATCAATGCATAAAACGGCCTGCTCACAACCAGGGTGCTACATAATGTCTACACAAAAATGTATTATCGTTGGCGCCAGCCACGCCGCCGCGCAGGTTGCTCCAACACTGCGTCAGCAGGGCTGGGAAGGCTCCATTACCATTCTCGGTGACGAATATTTCCTGCCCTATCATCGCCCGCCGCTGTCGAAAGATTTTCTTTCCGGCACCAAAAGTATCGACAACCTCTTTATTCGCCAGCCTGCCATCTACGAAAAATTTCGTATTCGTTTTGCCCTGGGCGTCACAGTAAACGCCATCAATCGGGCTGACAAGCAGGTGGTTCTGGATGATGGCGAGCACCTTTGCTACGACAAACTGGTGCTTACTGTAGGCGCGCGAGTGCGCAAAATTGACATTCCCGGCTCCGAATTGCCCGGAGTTTACTACCTGCGCAACATCAACGATGTCCAGCAGATCAAGCACTATACCGGCCACGACAAAAAGGCGGTGATCATCGGCGGCGGCTATATCGGCCTGGAAACTGCCGCTTCCCTGCGCAAGCTGGGTATGGATGTCACCGTTCTGGAAGCCATGCCCAGGGTTCTGCAGCGGGTGACTGCCCCGGAAGTTTCCCAATTTTACACCAGAATCCATAGTGAAGAGGGGGTGAAGATTGTCACCGACACCCAGGTTGAAGCCATTCAGGGCGAAAAAAATGCCGAGGCCGTGGTCTGCAAAAATGGCGACATCTACCCCGCCGACCTTATTATTGTCGGCGTAGGGGTCATACCCAATACCGAGCTCGCTGCGGATGCCGGCCTCAAGGTGGACAACGGTATTGTCGTCGACGAATTTGCCCGCACCAGCGACCCCGACATTCTCGCCGCAGGCGACTGTACATCCCACTTCAACCCCATTTACGGCCGCCAGATGCGCCTTGAATCTGTTCAAAATGCTCTGGATCAGGGTATAGTGGCGGCCAACACCATCTGTGGCAAAGAAAAACCCTACTCCGCCCTGCCCTGGTTCTGGTCTGACCAGTACGATCTCAAGTTACAGATTGCCGGCCTTTCCCAGGGTTATACGGATGTGGTGATTCGCGGAGACATTGAAACCGGCAGAAGCTTTGCCGCTTTCTACCTGAAGGACAACAAAATTCTCGCCGTGGATGCGGTAAACAGCCCCCAGGAATTTATGCTCAGCAAAAAGCTGATCACCGATAAGGCTGAGATTGACCCCGCCAGACTGGCGGATACCAGCATTGCCCTGAAGAACCTTATTCCCTGATTATTTGGAGACAATTTTTATTATGCCAACTGTAACCTTTATCAGCCACGACGGTAATGCCCAGGAAGTCCACACCGAACCCGGCACCAGTGTCATGCAAGCTGCGGTAGACAATATGATTGATGGCATCCTCGGCGATTGCGGCGGCTCGTGCAGCTGCGCCACCTGTCACTGCTATGTCGACGAAGCCTGGATCGACAAACTCAACCCGCCCTCAGACATGGAAAAAGACCTGCTCACCTGCGTCCAGGAACCGGCGGAAAACAGCAGGCTGTCCTGCCAGATCAGCGTCACCGACGATCTCGATGGCCTGATCATTAAACTGCCGGAATCCCAGTTCTAACCGGGCTGTCATATTTTCCCCAGTTCTGCCAAAAGCCCCTTTTAGGGGCTTTTTCCGTTATGTATGCTCGATGTCGCGAAAATCAGGATTGAAGCTGACATCCATCAAGCTTTCGGGTATGTTGATCCGATAGACTTGGGTTCACTTGTTATTGATAAGCACAGGAAAAAATTGACTATGAAAATTGGCATCAACGGTTACGGCAGAATTGGCAGAAATATTCTCAGGGCTATTTACGAAAAAGGCCTTGAAAGCGAATTTCAGGTGGTTGCTATCAACGATTTGTCGTCGGCGGAAGTCAGCGCCCATCTCACCCAGTACGACACCACCTTTGGCACCTTTGCCGCCGCTGTCAGTCACGATGACAGCAGCATTACCGTTAATGGCAATAGAATTGCCTTCAGTCAACACAAAAATCCCGCCGATATTCCCTGGAAAGCCCTGGGTGTGGATATGGTTTTTGAATGTGCGGGCAAATTCAAGCAACAGGAGCAACTCAAAGGCCATCTCGCCGCCGGAGCACCCAAAGTGCTGGTGTCCCACCCCGTGGCGGATGCAGATCTGACCGTGGTTTACGGCGTCAACCACGAACAGTTAAAATCTGAGCACCGCATTGTTTCCAATGCCTCCTGTACCACAAATTGCCTGGCGCCCATGGCCAAAGCCCTCCATGAAGCCATCGGTATTAACAGTGGCTATATGACCACCATCCACGCCTATACCAATGACCAGAACCTGATCGACAAGGCTCACAGCGATCTCTACCGCGCCAGATCCGCCACCATGTCGATGATTCCCACCAAAACTGGTGCTGCCGCTGCTGTGGGCAAGGTTTTGCCCGAGCTCAAAGGTAAAATCGATGGCCTCGCCGTGCGAGTGCCAACCATCAATGTGTCTCTTGTCGACTTTGTTTTTAACGCTGGCCGCGAAACTTCTGTAGAAGAAATCAACCAGATCATGGCAAGTGCCAGTGTTCAGTTTCCCGCAGAGGTGCTGGCCTGCAACAGCAAGCCGCTGGTGTCCGTCGACTTTAACCACAACCCAACGTCCTGTATTTTTGACGCCACCCAAACCAGGGTAAATGGCAACCTTGTCAAAGTGATGGCCTGGTATGACAATGAGTGGGGCTTTTCCAATCGCATGCTCGACATTGCCGCCCTGTGGTTTAGTTCTGCTCCCTAGAACGGCGGTACCGCCCGCAGGCAGTGCTGCCAGTCTATCCGCAACCGGTGGCAATGATATTGGGATCTTTTTTATGGGGGCTGGCATGCTCCCGGTTTCGAACGGCGTCCGCCACCAAAAAAAGAGGCTCCCTGAGCATATCCTTCAATTCATCGCTGGCGTTAATTTGATCGAGGGCTTTATACATACAGGCCAACCACTGATCTCTCTCCTCGTAACCGATGGCGTAGGGCGCATGGGGTTCTGTCATACAAATGGTGCCGTATTTCTGCAAGTAAACCGGGGGGCCACCCAGCCACCCGGTCAAATACTCCGTTAACTTCCCTCGCATTGGCGTCAGATCTGGCGCGTGCATTTTGCGAAGGGGCGCAAACTCGGGATCCGCATCCATAATGTCGTAAAACGCATTTACGTGGGCACTTATGCCGTCAAGGCCATGGAGTTC